>DUKA01000016.1 GCA_013329615.1 Candidatus Bathyarchaeota archaeon | reverse complement strand
TGCAAGCGGTATACAGCAGCGGTACAAGTGGCAGATTCAGCTTCCTACCAAAGGACCAGACGACGCTGAACAGGTCGCAGTACCTGATCGTTAAGCTGACCGTCGGCGAGTTCTGGAGGGGGTGGTACGACCCCGAGGGTTACACGTACCTCCTAGGTCCAAATCCAGCGAAGACTAACCTCTGGGTGGGAAAGGTCGTCTACCCGCTGCCACGCGTCTTCAGGGACACCCGCTACGCCATCGACAGCGAGATCACAACGCAGATGGTGAGGCTCAGCCAGGGTGACGCCCACGGCGTCGGTGAGAAGGCGATGATGGCGGTCATGCCCATCATCTCCGCGAGTAGACGCATCGTCCCAAACATCATCAATTGGCTCGCGGAGCGCGAAAAGAAGAAGGACAAGATCTTCCTCTGCGAGGCCCCCTTCATCCTCCAGCGCGTCATAACGGAGTTGAAGGAGCAGGGGGGGAGTTTCGACTTCGGCGAGAGTGGCGCCATCGTGACGGGCGGTGGCTGGAAGAACAACGAGGCGGAGAAGCTGCCCCACGACGAGTTCAGGAAGAACGTGGAGGAGACGCTCGGCATCCCTGGACACATGTGTGTCGATCTCTACACGATGTGTGAGAGCAACTGGCACGCGATCCAGTGCCCGGAGGGGCACTACTTCCACCTGCCGCAGAGCGTCGTCTACCCGATGGTGCTGGACGAGAACCTGAAGCCGCTGCCCTATGGTGAGGCGGGGAGATTCGCCTTCGTCGACCCACTCGCCAACAGCTACCCCGGCGCAATAATCACGGGGGACATCGTCAAGCTCCACGACCACTGCCCAGTCTGCGGCAGACCCGGCCCAGTCCTCGAGCCAGACGTTCACAGGGCGACTGGGGAGGAGATGAGGGGCTGCGCCGAGGAGGTCCGCCAACTCATGGACAGCGACGGCTCAGAGATGATACATGACATGGTCTGCGCCCCAGACAGGAGCAGGATGCCCCTCATGCTCATGAAGAAGAAGGCAGAAGGCTAAGCGCCCGTCTTCTGAAGGTTTCTTAGGCACCCCGTGTCCGCCGCGTAGGGGTTGTTGTGGTAGTTGTATGCACGCCCCCTGCAGCCCCCGCAGAGATACCTGAACTGGCACTTGCCGCAGTGTGACTCAAGCTTTTCCCTGTCGTAGAGGCTCGCCTCCTCACCGAGCTTCATCCAGATGTCCCTGAAGGGGGTCTTCCGGATGTTGCCGAATTTCCAAGTGGGGATGAACATGCAGGGTGTGATGTCCCCGTTCGGTTGGATGCAGCAGAATTGGCGACCCGCCCCGCAGCCCTTTATGGCTTCTAGGGGCACGGTGGGTCTCCCCGTGTTGGCGAGGGCCGTATAGTAGGTGGGTGCCTCGATGTAGAACTGGTTGGCGGCGCTGCGCGTCTCCACGTATAGCTGATTCGGGTCGATCTCGTCGCCGAGGCTGTACTCTAGGCAGACCCTGTTGTACTGCGGCGCAGTGGAGAGTACCTCCAGTCCCGCCGTCCTCCTACGCTTCGCCAGCTTCCTCAACAGCGCGTCTCGCTCCTCCGGTGATGGGTCCTGCTCCTTTATCCCCGGCGCCCTCCCCGTGGGGACGAAGTTGAAGTGGATGAACCTGTTCGCGCCCCAGCTCGCGGCGAGGTCGAGCATCTCGTCGACCTCCCCGAGGGTCCTCTTTGTGACGACCATGGCGACCGCCGTGAATATCTTGGCCTCGATGCAGTTCTTGATGCCCTGCACGGTACGCTCCCATGAGCCGGGGACGCCGCGGAACTCGTCGTGTATCACGGGGTGAACGGAGTCTAGGCTTATCTCTATGTAGCCGAGTCCCGCATCCTTGAGGCGCTGCGCAATATCCTTCGTGAGTGTGACGGCGTTCGTGGCTACGCCCACGTGCATCCCCTTCTCGTTGAGCCTGTCGAGGACGGGCCAGAAGTCGGGGTGAACGAGGGGCTCGCCGCCGCTGAGTACGGGGACCTTGACGCCCGCCTCTACGAGGCTGTCTATCAGCTTCATTTTCTCGGCGAGGGTCAGCTCGTCCGGCGTCGTCTCGGGGCCGGCGTTCTGGTAGCAGTGCTTGCACTTGAGGTTGCAGATATTTGTGAAGTTCCAGATAACCATGTGTGGTGTGCGCCTTGCTAGCGCCTTCTGCAAGCCGTCCTGCGGGGCCATATCGCCCACTACACAAACATTACCCCTCTTATCCTCTTCGATGCACCGCGTGGGAAAGGTATTAATCGCCTCACGCGGCTATGGTCCTAGGTGCGCGTTTTGGACCACGAGCGCGAGTTACTAATGATACCGGGGCCGACGATGGTCTCACCCAGGGTCCTCAGGGCACTCGCCAAGCCCGTGCTCAGCCACGGGGCGGCGGAGTTCACCGAGGCATACGCGGAGACGCTGAGGCTGCAGAAGAGTCTCTTCATGACGAGCGGCACGCCCTTCCTCATCTCAGGGAGCGGCACACTCGGCATGGAGGCGGCGGCGAACAACCTCGTCGAGAAGGGGGACAGGGTCCTCACAATCGAGAACGGCTTCTTCGCCGAGAAGTGGCAGGAGATAGTCCCCGGCCACGGAGGCACTGCTGACCGCCTCACATTCGAGTGGGGCAAGGCAGTCGACCTCAAGATGGTCAAGGAAAAGCTCGACAAGGGCGGCTACAAGGCGGTCTTCGTCGAGCACGTCGACACCAGCACGGGCATCGCCAACCCCATCGAGGAGATAGGCAAGCTCGTCAAGGACACCGACGCCCTCTACGTTGTCGACAGCGTCTGCGGCCTGGGAGGAATGCCACTCAAGATGGATGAGTGGGGCATCGACTTCTGCCTCAGCGGCAGTCAGAAGGCCATCGGTGCGCCCCCAGGCCTCAGCCTCTTCTGCGTAAACGAGAAGGCGTGGAAGGCGATCGAGGGCAGGAAGACGCCCATCGCGGACTACTACACCAACCTCAAACGCTGGCGCCCAATCATGGACGACCCCAAGAAGTACTTCGCCACACCCGCCACAGGCATGGTCCTCGGAATGCTCGAAGCATTCAAGATCATACACGAGGAAGGCCTCGAGGCGCGCTGGAAGAGGCACGCGCTCTTCAGCAAGGGCTTCCAGGCGGGCATCAAGGCGATGGGCTTATCGAGCTTCCCGGACGAGAAGAGCCTCGCGCACACGCTTAGTGTACCGAAGCTCCCCGAGTCGGTGAAGGGTAGCGACTTCCGCGCCGCCATCGCGAAGTTCAACGTCATAACCGCGGGCGGCATCGGCGCAGTCGCGGATAAGACGATACGCGTCGGCCACATGGGCAGCGACATGGTGAACGACCTCACCGCCACACTCGCCGCGATGGAGATGGCGCTCCACCAGCTCAGCTACGTGAAGGAGCCGGGCGCGGGTGTGGGCGCCGCGATGAAGGTCTTCGCCAAGGCGTAGACTCCTCATTTTTTAGGGCATATGCCCCTTTTCTTTTCATGTCAGTTCACGACCCCTTCATGCGGAGGGCGTTCGACCTCGCCGCGTCCGCCGCCTTCAAGGGCAACCACCCCTTCGGCGCGGTGCTCGTCAACGCCGGCGAAGTGGTTCTATTGGCGGAGAACACGGTCAACACTAGCGGCGACCAGACGCGCCACGCCGAACTCAACCTAATCGCCGAGGCACGCAGAACCCACCCACGCGAGTTTCTAGCGGAGTGCACACTATACGCGAGCACAGCCCCCTGCCCCATGTGCGTCTACGCGATCTGGGAGTCGGGAATAACCCGCGTCGTCTACGGCGTCATCTACGAGAAATTCGCAAAACTCATCACGAAAGACGCCCCATACATCAAAATCGAGGACATATACAGGCTCCTCAAGACACCAGCCCAGATAACGGGCGGAGTCCTAGAGGAAGAAGGGACAAGAGTATACAGGCATTGGCCCAAGAAGTGAGTCTTACAGCTCGGTCTTGGCGCAGGTGATCTTGGCGAGGACCTCGTCCGCCGCCTTCGCCTCGAGCTTTATGGTGAAGAGGTTGCCGGGAGTCCTCAGCTTGAGCTTGGTGACCTCGCCGAGCTTCTTGACCTTACACTCGCTCGCCTTCTCCGATAGTTTGAGGAACTCGTCTACGTTTGTGATCTCTTTCGGCATAGCCTACACCGTGTCTTGACAAAAGAAATGGAGGCAGATATTTAGCCTTTCGGTCGGGGGTGCTAGACCTCGTACTCGTCGCCCTGGTTGGGGGCGAACGCCTTGAGGCCGCACTCGTCCTGTGCCCACTGCGCGAGGAAGTCGCAGCTATCCGGTTCGCCGTGTATCACGTAGACGTCCGGCTTGCCCTTCAGCCCCTTTATAAAGTTCTGGAGGGGCGTCGCGCCGGCGTGGCTGCTGAAGTCGAAGTGGCGCACCTTGGCGAGTACCTTCTCGTCCTTCTCGGCAATGTTGAAGGTGCCCTGCTCCATGAGCTTGTTGCCGCCGGTGCCGGGGACCTGGAAGCTGACGAGGAAGACCGCGTTTTCTGGGCGGAAGCCGAGCTTCTCCATGTAGAAGACGGCTGTGCCTCCCTGTAG
>DUKA01000217.1 GCA_013329615.1 Candidatus Bathyarchaeota archaeon | reverse complement strand
CTCATACATGAGCATAGTCCACTACAGCGCCGACGAGCCCGTCCCGCTCCGCGGCGCGGACGCCAGCAACGCCATCGTGGAGCTCCTCGCCATCACGCGCTGGGAGAAGCTCGACTACCTAGTCATCGACATGCCCCCCGGCATCGGCGACGCCACCCTCGACATGATACGCCTCATCCCCCGAATCGAGTTCCTAGTCGTCACCACGCCCAGCCGCCTCGCATACGAGTCGGTCAGGAAACTGCTCGTCCTATTGAACGATCAGAGGATACCCACCATCGGTGTGGTCGAGAACATGGCGATGGAGCACACCGCCTACATCGAGACTGAGACGAAGAAGGTGGGCTCAAAGTACTTGGGCGTCCTAGACTACGACGCCTCCGTCGAGGCCGCCATAGGCGACCCCGAAGCGCTCGAAAAGACGAAGTTCTACAAACAGGTCGCAAAACTGGGTAAGAGTCTCTAGCCTACTTCTTCTTGCGCGCCCTCTCCTTGACTGGAAGGATTATCAGCAGGGCGGCGGCGCTCAGGGCCGCGAAGAAGTAGAAGACGTAGTCGAGGCCGTAGTTGCTCGCCAGCCACGCCGCGGCGAAGGGCAGCACCGCGCCTATGCCGTACTTGACGGTGAAGTTGATGCCGTAGGTCACGCCGACGGTGTTCTTCGGCGTGATGTCCGCGAGCAGCGCCGTTATCGGCGCCTGAGTCACGTAGAACGTGAAGCCCATCGCCGCCACGAGCACGAGAAGCACCAGTATATCGCCGGGCGCCATGACCATCGCCACGAGGGACACGGCGAAGGCGGCGAAACCCACCATCAGTATACTCTTCCTGCCGATCTTGTCGCTGAGTTCACCGCCCACGATCTGCGCGAAGGCGCCCACCGTGTACTGGATCGTGCTCAAGCCACCCGCTATGATGAGGCTTACGCCCTTCGTCTGGTTGATGTACGTGAGAATCCACTGGCTCACACCCGTCCATAGGCCGCCGCTCAGCATGACCACGAGCAGCACGAGTATCAGGTTCGTGCGCTGGTCGGTAGTGAACATCTTCTTTATTGTGGCGATGTAGCCCCCGCGTGGCCTGGACCTGTCCTCGGGTTCGATGGGCACTTCATCGACGAGGAAGTGGTTGATGACTGCCATGAGTATGCCGACGAGGCCCCAGAGCGCGAAGGTGTATCTCCACCCTATGGAGAGGCCGAGGGCGGCGGAGGTGATGTAGGCGATGGCCATGCCCATGTCGCCGCCGAGCCCCTGTATGCCCATGTAGCGGCCCCTCATCTCGACGCTGAGGAGCGACATGTGTGCGTAACCCGGGGGGTGGTATAGGCTCGCGCCGATACCCAACAGGATCATGCCTGCGCCCGTCAACCAGATGTTCCCCGAGAAGCCGACGATGATAGAGGAGATGCCACAAACGACCATGCTAAGCATGATGAGCTTCTTCTTGGACGTTATGTCTGCGAGGAAACCGACTGGGAACGATCCCCAGCCGTAGAGCGCGTTCGCGAGGCTCGCGATGTATGCGAGGAGCGCCAGCCCGCCGAGTTCGCCAGCCATGAGGGGCATTAGCGCGGGCATGACAACGAGATACGTGTGCATGACGCCGTGGCTAGACACCACGGCAACAGTGCTTAGATCACTTCTCTTCAAGCCTATACACCGATGTTACCTATCCAGAAATCGAGTCTCTATTTAACCGATGCCCCGCCGGCGTCAGATTCTTTAATCCAGTGCGCCATATAGGGTGCAGAGCCCGATGTCGACAGCCAAACTCAAGAAGGAAGTCGTTAAAAACTTGCAGGCAAAGCCCCTCAGCCTCGCCGAGATAGCGACGGCGATGGAGCTAAAGGAGAAGAAGGTCTTCCGGCTCCTGCGCAGCCTCTTCGAGGGGGGAGAGATAGTCTCGCTCCGCGGCCCCGACGGCATAAGGAAATACCGCGTAACCACAGACGAGGAGAAGGCCGCGACTAAGAAGGCCAACGATGAAAAGGCCGCCGCGAAAGCCGATGAAGGCGAAGAGGTCGACGTCGACGAGGAAGACAAAGAGGACGAGTAGACTACTTTTTCCTGCGCTTTATCTCCTCTAGGACCTTCTTCACGCCCGCGTCGGATATGGAGAGGTTGAATGTTTCCCTCATCCTGTCCCTTATCGTCGAGGGCGCGGGGTCGTCCTCGGATACCTTGGCGACGAGGTTGACCATGTCCTCCACCCAGTTCCACGGGAAGACCACCCACCTCCAAGTCATCTCCTCACCGTAGAAGTCGGGCTTGAAGCTGCTGCCGGTGAGGTAGAAGAGGGTAGTCGTCTTGATGTCGGCGGGGTTCATGCCCTTAATGTACTCTGTGGCGACCTTGAGACTCTTCCCCGTGTCAGATATATCATCCACGATGAGCACCTTGCGCCCCGTGAGGTCGATGTTGAAGGGGTACTTTATCTTCGCCTCACCGTCGGGAGTCGCCGTCATCCCCCAGTGCTCCACCTTGAGGCTCACTAGGTCGGAGACGTTCAGGTAGTCGCATAGGACGCGGCCGTAGACCCAGCCGCCGCGTGCGAGGCTCACAATAAAGTCGGGGCGATACCTCACCGCGTTCATCTTCTCCGCGGTCTTCTCCGAAACCTTGAGGAACCTCTCCCATGTCAGGTACTCGCAGCGGACTTTTTCGACGGGCACGTTTAGTTGAATTGTGCCCTATGGGATAAAACGGTTAGGGTCGAGCCAAATCGCATTCCTTAAGGGTTGGGTCTCGTTTCCCTCATCTGTGGTGTGAGAAGGTGCCTTTCTGTTCAAAGTGTGGCGCTGAGATGTCCGAGGACGCCGTCTTCTGCCCCAAGTGTGGGGAGCGCGTACAGACGACAGGCGTAGTTTACAGGCGGGATTCGTCCAGTTGGGGCGCGGGCAAGGTGTTCGCGATAATCGGCGGTGGGTTCCTGCTCCTTATCGCCTTGGGATTCATGGCAGGGGGCGGGGCCATGCTCTGGGGTCAGAGCGCCTTCACCGACCAGGACGGATACATGATCACAACGCCGGCGCGGTTCAACGTCGCCAGCTACGCCGTGGTACAGGACGACATAGACATACACATGGGCTCCGGCTGGATGATGAACCCCACTAACAGGGACATCGTCTCCTTCAAGGTTACGGCGACGTCCAACACCGACGCGCCGATATTCGTGGGGATCGCCACGAGGCAGTCGGCCCAGAACTACCTCAACGGCGTCAACGTCGATAGGATAGTATCCTACTCGTGGACCCCCTCCAACATAGTCGATGACGATATTCCGGTCTACCAGACCATCACCGGGGGCGCGCCGTCCACGCCGCCCACAACCCAGTCCTTCTGGGTGGCACAATCCTCGGGTGCCGGAAAACAGACGATAACATGGACCCCATCCACCGGCGAGTACTGGATCATAGTGATGAACGCGGACGGCTCAAAGGCCGTGGACGCCGACGTACAGGTGGGCGCACGCGTCACGATCCTCAGCTGGGTGGGCTACGGGCTCATGTTCGGCGGCCTTGTGCTCGCCCTTATTGCCCTCGCGGTGGTCTACTTCGGCGCCTTCCGCCGCCCCTACCCCCGGGAACCCTTTTAAGACCCGGCGCACCACCTTCATGAACGCGCCGAGGGAATATCCCCGCGCATCGTTGAGGATGTGAGCAGATTTGGAGAAGGACTACAAGGCGATGCTCGAACGGGCATACAAGGATCTACCCGAGCAGACAAACTTCGTCGACAGGTTCGCCGTCCCGCGTGCGAACATCGCCCTGCAGGGCAGAAAAACCGTCATAATCAACTTCCGCGAGATCGCCGAGCAGCTCCGCCGCGAACCCGACCACCTGCTAAAATTCCTCACCGGCGAGATGGCGACGCTGGCAAACTTCGACGGCAACCGCGCACTCTTCCAAGGAAAGCACAACGCCGAGTCCATCCGTGGGCTCATCGACACGTACGCGAAGAAGTACGTCGTCTGCTCCGTCTGCGGTCGCCCCGACACACAGCTCATGAAGGAGAAGCGCCTCTGGTTCCTCCAGTGTGACGCTTGCGGCGCTCGGAGCAGCATCGGCGCGAGCTGAGCACCATGAGCGAGGTCTTCCTCCGGACGAGCAGGCACGGGAGGGACACCCTCGTCGCTGTATGCGACGCGGAGCTTCTAGGCAAGACCCTACAGGGGGGCAGGGTCCCTTTCAATGTCAGCGAGGAGTTCTACAAGGGCATCCCGGCTGGCGTCGATGAGGCCGTCGAGGCGATGCGCCACGCCACGATATGCAACCTCATCGGCAAGCGCATCGTGGAAGCCGCCATAGAGAAGAGGCTCGTCCACCAGAAGGCAGTCATCTACTTCGGTGACGTCCCACACGCCCAAATAGTAAAGATGTAGAAGCGGCTAATCAGGGAACTTACTGCCCGTCGCTTCCTCAAACTTTCCCCGGAACACATCCCCAAAGTTACGTAGATCTGCGTGCTCGATCGAGATGACTCTGAGGTTCATCTCCCGATACTGCGCCATCTTCCACCGCATCTTCTCGACGTACTCGTCCCTCTTCGACCCGTCTGGGTGGCTTACCATCCCCCAGTACTCCAAGTACACATCATATTCCGGCAGGTAGAAGTCTGGTCGCATCTCCCTCTCGTGGTTGGTCCCGCCCATCAACACCGGTTCGTACTCATAGACGATGTCGTTGTCCGTGAAGTAGTCCACTATCGTCTTCTCAGCCCTGCTCCTTACAGCAACCCCACGCAGCGTCAAGAATGTGTGTCTCGATGCACGCGCGCGTCTCTCCGCCCGCCGAGACCTTTTTTCGCCCTCTCCCGTCGATTGCTTCTCTTCCCTCTTCCGTAGAAAATACAGTGTGGCGGTTAGGAAGATCAGGATAATCGGGATAGAGACCAATACCCAGTCCAACAAGGCGCATCTTCATCCGGCTACGAGCGGCGTGGGCTCAGCTCATCTTCACCCCGTTCTCAGACTTCACGAGTATGCCCCTTGTGACGAGGAAGTCGAGGGTCTCCTCCGTCTCGGCGCTGCTGTAGCCCTGCTTCGCCATCTCCCTCTCAAGCCAAGGAGTCCCGTACTCGAAGCCGGGGATCCTGAGCGTGCGTAGTAGCTGGTTCGTGCACGCCTTGATGCGGGTCTCGCCGCGCTGGATGGTGCCGTTGAGAGTCTCCTCCTTCCCGGAGAGGGGGCGGGCGTCTATACCGAGTTTCTTCGTAACGTACTCGGGGAAGTCCTTCGTCATCGTGCCCCCATGGAATGTGAGTATCCTCTTCGGCTTGCATTTCCTGATGAATCCGAGGAGCCCCTTGAAGTCGGCGTGGTCGCTGAGGGCGAATGCGCGCTGCCTGCCGCCGAAGAGGACAGCCCAACCCGAGGCGAGGGCGGAGTCGAGGTTATCGTAGGGCAACTTCGACTGGTTCGGCGAGATGATTGCGCACTTCCCCCCCGCGAGGAGCTCCTCCCCCTCCGGCGACTTGTAGTCATAGTACTCGAGATCGTGCCCGAAGTCCTTGTAGACGTCACTAACCTTGGTCGCGCTCTTCGCAGTCACCACGGGCAGCTTGGTCAGGGTGTTGAAGATGCGTATGACCTCCTG
>DUKA01000197.1 GCA_013329615.1 Candidatus Bathyarchaeota archaeon | reverse complement strand
ATGGACATCGAGCAGGCGTTCGCCGACGACGAGACGGTGATGAAGGTGCTGGAGAAGATACTCGTACACATGCTCAGCGACGTGAAGGAGAAGTGCTCGGAGGAACTGAAGGTGCTCGGGCGCGACCTCGTTGTCCCGACGCTGCCCTTCAGACGCGTCACCTACACCGAGGCGATCAAGATGCTTCAGAAGGCGGGCGAAGCGATCAACTGGGGCGACGACTTCACGAAGCCTCAGGAGAAGAGGCTGATGGAGCTCGTGGGGGAGCAGGCTTTCTTCCTCAAGGACTGGCCAGCGGCTCAGAAGGCGTTCTACTCGATGCCCTACGCCGAGAACCCTGAGAAGGTGCACGCTTTCGACTGCATCTACGGTGGGATCGAGATCAGCAGCGGTACGCAGCGCATACACATCCCCGAGCTGCTCAGGGAGAGGATTACGAAGAAGGGGCTTCACCCCGAGAACTTCGAGGGTTACATCGAGGCTTTCGCCTATGGCGCGCCGCCACACGCTGGGTGGAGCATCGGCTTGGAGAGGTTGACGATGATTGTGACTGGGAAGGACAACATCAGGGAGTGCTGCATGTTCCCACGTGACAGGGAGAGGCTCCAGCCATGAGCCGGCAGAGCCAGTTCGAGTACAAGATGTGCATAGTCGTGCGCACCGACCTGAAGATGAGCACTGGGAAGATGATCGCCCAGGCTTGTCACGCGGCGGTTGACTGCTCGGAGAAGGCGAAGCAGCAGAACCATGCGGGGTGGCGTAAGTGGCACGAGGAGGGCTCTAAGAAGGTCGCCCTCATGGTCGACTCTCAGGAGGAGCTTAAGGAGTTGGCGGAGAAGGCGGACAGGCTCGACATCGTCTTCTCTGTCATACAGGATCGTGGGCTGACGGAGGTTCCGCCGGGAAGCATCACAGCATTAGGGCTGGGACCAGAGAGGAATGATAAGCTAGACAAGATAACCGGCAACCTCCCCCTGATGAAGTAGTCAAGTTATCGGGACTTTTCATAGGGTTTTACGCTTTTTCGGTTCAGAAACATGTCGTTTTAAGCGTCATTTTCGTGCAAAATAACGTCGATTTATATACGTTTTCGTACAGTCTCAATCCCAATCGGGGCAGTTTTTAGGCTTCTACCTGCACTGGGAGAATATGCTCGTTAAAATGCTGACGGCTGATAGAAGCGTCGGTGGGTTGTTTATGGGCCCTGGAATCCGCAGGCGGGACACTTGTAGGTGCGGCCGAAGAGACGGCACTTCTCGCAGCGCCAGATTGTGACGGCGCCACAGTTGGGGCAGTTCATCTTTACGGCCTTCTCCTCAGGGGCGACCTTCCTGCCACAGGAGATGCATGTGGACATACTGATCAGCCCAGATACAAGTTTGGCTCGATATTTAAAGGTTGACTAGACCCCGCAATTCGGCGAGGGCGAGGCGTCCGAGGCCACCTATAGCCGCCTTCATAATCCCGGGCTCCGAGAGAGCGCGCCTGATGACTCCCTCCTGCAGGTCCATGTCTCCCTCAGCCACGAGTTCGTTGACCCTGTCACCCAGCCCCGCGTCGCGGAATACGCGGAAGAACCTGTTCATCCTCGCGTCCGAGACCCTGTCGGCGAGGCTCCTGAGGGTCTGCATGCTCCTGAACTCCGAGCCGTAGAGCCTTCTCCAAGCCTCGTCGTACTCTCCGAGCGTCTTTGTTGACGTGTCTCCTGTTTCGAGAGCCTTCACTGCTGTCTTACCCGCCTCGATGGCGCAGAGACCGCCGAGAACTACTCCCCCACCGGTCGTAGGCTTCACATGCCCCGCCGCGTCACCGACGAGCAGTAACCCGGGGAACGACGATTTGTTGACGGGGCCCTCGACTAGCACCTGCCCCGCCCTTGGAGGGAGGTACTTCGTGTCGCCGAAGCGCTTCTTGACGAAGCCGGCGAGGAACTTCGTGGGGTCACCACTCTTTGTGGCGAGACCGACGCGCGCCTGATTACCTGAGGTCGGTATGACCCAAGCGAAGAACCCCGGCGCGGTCTCCTCTCCGAACCAGACCTCGACTATATCGGCGTCCACATCGCATCCTATCTCGGTATTGACGCCGAGGAGTGGGGCGCGCCCGTTATTAATGACACCCGCCTCTCTTGCGAGCCTGCGAGACGGTCCCTCCGCGTCTATGACGAGGCGTGCCTCCTCCACCCATCCCGCGCCAGATGCGCCGGTGACGCAGCCATCCGAGAGTGTGAGTCTCTCAGCCCTCACACCTGTGGTGAGTTCCGCGCCGACGTCCACCGCCAACTCGGCTAGGCGCTGGTCGAGGGCGGTCCTGTCGATGACATGCGCGCGGGGGCGCCGGTCCTTGATCTCTACGTACTGCCCGTCTGGGGAGTAGATGCGTCCGCCGGTGATCGTGTTCTGGACGAAGCTGCCCGAAGCCTCGACGCCTATCCGCTTAAGCCCCTCGACGCTGATGAGACCAGCACAGTGCGATGGGACGCCAACCTTTGCGTGTTCCTCTAAAATCCGTACGGAGAAGCCCCTAGATGCGATAGTCTTAGCTGCTAAAAGACCAGAAGGCCCCGCGCCGATAACGAGAGCGTCGGAGTCCAACAAGTCACCGAAGAAAAAGGGTGCCTAACTGCGCTTAACGATTTCCAGGAACTCGACGTCTTCGAGCTCGGGGAAGTACTTGAGGACGTCCATGGCGAGTCCCCTCTTGGCAATCTGGATGTTCTCGCCGAAGAAGATATCGTCGGGGATCGTGATGGTCATCTTCTTCTTGCCCATCTTCTGGTCGAACTTTTCGGCGTCAACGCCGACGAAGCGGCGGCCGATGAGGGCATTGACCTTCGCCTTCTCCTCCTCGATGATCTCGGTCACCTTGACGTCGTAGACGATCTTCCTGCCCGCGAGCGGGTGGTTATAGTCTACCTGTACGCGGCCCGCGCCGACGCTACGGATGATTGCCTGGCGGCCGTCGATCTCAAGCTCCGCGCCGGGGATGGGGTTAACATTCTTGCTGCGCAGGACGCGGTAGGGGATGATCTGGACGTTGTTGGAGTCGCGGTCGCCGAATGCCTCGGCTGCGGGGATCTCGATGGCGGTCTGCTCGTTTTGCTTCGTGCCGCGCAGGCGTGCGTCGAGTCCGCGGAGGACCCAGCCCTCGCCGACGACGACGAGGCGTGCGCCGTAGGTGTTGCCCTCGCGGTGGATGCCCTTCTCCTTGGCGACATCCTCGTTTGTGGTGTCGAATACCTCGCCCGTCTCCTCGGCCTTGCCCGTCATCTCCATGAGGATGAAGTCGCCCTTGTTGACGGCGCCCTCTATGCGTGGCTCCTCAACCGGCTTCTCCTCCTTAGCCTCGACGGGTGCCTCGGCGGGCGCGGCCTCTGCGGCTGGCGCCTCTACCTTCGGCTCCTCGACTGGCTTCTCCTCTGGCGCTTCGATGGGCTTCTTATCTTCGCTCATGTTGAACACTCTGAGAGTCATTGCCCCCCTGTTCCGGGGGATTCACGCATGGAGATGCGGAGCCCGGTTTAAAGGCTTTCTGTGAGTTACTCATGACTGAAGTCATGGGCTTCCTGCTTCATAGGGGCAGCTTGCACCCGGGAAACAGAGGCGCAGTGGCCACCCCATCGACAGGCTTAGATTCGGCGTACTCCACGCCTATCCCCCTACGAAGTATAACCTGTGCAGCATTAACATCCCTATCGAGGACCAACCCACAGACTGAACAACGATGCGTTCTCTCCGACAGCGATTTTGAGACTAGTTTGCCGCACCCCGAGCATAGTTGGCTGGTGTAACTAGGGTCCACGAGCACCATCACACCCTCTGACCGTTGAGCCATGTAGGTCAAGGCACTCCTAAGAATCCCCCAACCAGCGTCACCAATGCTCTTACTGAGGCAACGATTACGCCTCATGTTGTCTATTCTCAAATCCTCAACTACTACCTTTTGATATCTGTCCACGATGCTTCTAGCGATCTTGAAGGCGAAGTCTCTGCGCCTGTTCTTAGCCTTCTCCTCAACTTTAACGAGTCTTACCCTCGCCTTCTCCCTGTTCCTCGAACCCTTCTTCTTGTGGCTCAGAAAACGGTGCGCCTTGCGGCTCTGAGCCTCGATTTTTCGATAAGTTTTAGGTGCTTCAAAGATTGTGCCATCGCTAAGTGCTACTAGGTGGACCAAGCCGAAGTCCACCCCGACGGCTTTCTTCCTGCCGGAAATCGGCTTGCTTTCAACTTCGCAACAGAATGTGGCGTACCATTTCCCAGTCGGTGTCCTCTTGATCGTCAGTGTCTTGATCCTGCCCTCGATGGGCCTATGGTAGACCATTCTCAGAGTCCCGATCTTCGACAGCTTTAACCAGCCGTCCTTGAGGCTGAATCCCATTTGAGGGTAGGTTAGGCTCCTGTACTGGTGTCTATCCCTGAAGTGGGGCAAACCAGCCTTCAAGCCATGCCTACGTCTCGCCCAGCAGTTCTCGAATCCTCGCCTGATACGCTTGCAGATGTTCTGCAGAACCTGGCTGAACACCGTGTTTAGCTCGGGTTTCTCCGCCTTCATCGTTGGTAGAAGGTAGGTAAGTGATCCACTGGTTGGTGTTCCTCTCCCGGTTCTGCGTTGCTGTATGCAGTAGTCGAGAAGAGTGTTGTAGGTCCACCTGCATATCCGTAGCTGCTCCTCCAGTATCTATAGTTGAGCCTGAGTTGGCGCTAGCCGGTACTGGTAGGAAACGTTCATCACCTTTCAATTAAATTTGAATCTATTTAAATTATCCAGTTTCGATAGTTTCACCTATCCCCTTCAATCCACATGCTAAAGTCGTGGGCTTTCTGGGAGAAGCATCGTAAAGACTGACGGTGGGGTGCGCCCATTGATCGACTTCGCCTTCCTCAGCGGAGCGGCCGTCCGCACGGTTTTTAACGCCCCCACACGGTCTAGCGTTGAGATGCCTCCCAGTCAGGCGCCAAAGACGGTCATACCCCGAAACCGGGAGCGATGCGTCAGGTGCAGGAGGCGATACATGTACTGGATGAGGGGCAGCGAGACCGTCATCAGGTGTCTCATCCCCTGCGACAACGCCGTCGCCATCGAAGACCCGCGCAGGAGGCCGACCCAAAACTTCCGCGACCTCCTCGTCGAGCTTTCGCAGGACAAGGCGCCTAAGGAGCGGGGGCTCGACCTGCAGTTCACGCTCGACGTCGACGAGTCGAGGAATCACATTATCGGCGTGAGTACGGAGGGCACGCGCATCGACGCAACCCGGATCGACGTCGAGGCCGGCACAGCCAAGACGGGAAGGGGCACCCAGACCGTCACCCCCGAGAGCCTCAGCGTCCTGAAGAGCATACTCAGCCTCAAGCCCATCTACAAGGCGGGGGACATCTTCTTCGCCTTCAACCCCGCCGCCCTACAGAGCCTCCGAAGGCTCCTCAAGGTCAACGAGACACAGCACAGCCGGGGAATAAGGACCCGGGCGGGCAGTCCCATTAGCACGCTCACGATCGACTACGACCCCGCCAAGGGCGTGACCGTGAAGCCCGAGTACGAGGACTCCACCGGCCACCCACTCCCCGCCTCCGCCGTCGAGCGAGGCCAAGGCTACCTCAAGGTCGACGAGGAATACTACCTGCTCGACGAGGCATCCCAGAAGGCCCTCGACATCGCCAAGGATGGCGTCGCCCTCGGGGACATACCCGAGTTCTTCCTCAGGGACCTCGTACTCCTCAAGAGCAGCTTCACCGCCGTCCTCACCGACAAGGCACGCAAGGTCACCATCATCGAGGAGGACCAGCCTCCCACAGTCCTCATCAGCTACGAGGAGCCGGGCTGGCTCGACTTCAACATAGTCTACGACCCCAAGACTGACTCCCCCGGCCTCCCCCAGAGCAACGACGGCGGCTACATCAAATCCGACAACTACACGTGGGTACGGAAGGTCGAGAGGCGCAAGTCGGAGAACGAGCAACGCCTCAAGGGGCTGGGGGCACACAAGACCGAGAGGGGCTACCGCCTCGGCCTACACGCCTACAAGACGCTCGAAGAGTTCATCGAGAACATCGGCGGCCTAAAGCAGGCCTCCGAGGAGTACAGCGAGTTCCTCGACCAGATAACCGACTTCCGCACAGACGAGGCGTACCGCCTCCCCGAGGAAATAGAGGCGCATCTTGAGAAGAGCGGGCGGAGCCTCTTCCCCTACCAGCGGACGGGCATACAGTGGCTCAACTGGCTCTTCAGCCACAACCTCCACGGGTTGCTCGCCGACGACATGGGCCTCGGCAAGAC
>DUKA01000165.1 GCA_013329615.1 Candidatus Bathyarchaeota archaeon | reverse complement strand
CCTCAATACCAATCAGATAGTAGGTGTCAACCCGCTTGAAAATACCTTGTATCGAGCCCCCGGGCAGACACCATAAACACCTTCAACGAGATGCATCCCAGACAGAGCCATGGCGAAGTTCAACCCAAAGACTATAGACGAGTGGGTGAAATTCTGGAACACCTACGACCTCAATCAGGTTGAGAAACTGTTTCTCAGGGACGCGAGGGTCACGTACTTCTCATCCGAGAAACAGGGCGTGATAAAGGGCTACGAGGCACTCGTGAAGCACCATGAGGGCTTCGGGTTTGTCAAGGGGGGTAAGGTCTCGCCGAATAAGCTCTGGCTTGAGGGGATGGACATCGAGGACTTCGGAGACAACGCGATCGTCTGCGCCGTCTGGTTCTTCAAGCGTCCCAATGTCGAGAATCCGCAGAAGGGACCTGTAACGATCGTCTACGAGCAGACCCGGGACGGCTGGAGGATAGCCCACGCCAACTTCGGGAACTACAAGTGACCCCACACAGCCGAGGGGATAGGTTTTTCTTATGGCTACCGGGCTTGTGTTGAAGGTAGTCAGCTTGGGCTCAGACGCTGGCAAGGAAAACGGATCAAAATGGCCCATGAAGAGGATAAGCCTCTACCTGGGACCACTGTTGTTCATCATCTGTCTACTCATACCGAACGACGCGGCTATGACGGAGGCCGCGAAGGCCGCGGGTATTAGCTTAATGGAGGGGCCGAAATACGGCCTCGGTGTCCTTCTCTGGACTGCAACCTGGTGGGTCTTCGAGACCACAAGCCTCGGGTTGGCCGCCCTCGCGCCGCCGATACTCTTCGGCCTCATCGGACTGATGATCTGGAAAGACGCACTCGCGACCTTCATGGACCCCCTCATCTGGGTGATAATGGTCGGCTTCGTATTCGCGAAGTCGTTCCAGGTCTGGGGCCTCGACAAGAGGGTCGCCCTCACGCTCGCGAGCGTAAGCAAGACGAGGAACCCGGCGCTCGCCGCCTTCTTCGTCGCCTGCCTCCCGGTCTTCCTCCTCACAATGACGGGGTCGATGACAGCCGCGACGAGCATAGTCTACGGCTTCGTAATCGCCTTCCTCACGCGTCAGGGCTTCAAGCAAGGGAGCAGGTACGGCTCGGCGACGATGCTCGCCCTTGGCCAGGCAGCCACGGCGGGCAGCCTCCTCTTCCTTACAAGCACAACGACGAACCTCATCGGCAAGAAGACGGTCCTCGAGGCGACGGGTGTGAACATCACCTTCGTCGACTGGTTTTACATCGGCACCGTTCACGCGGTCATCGGCCTCTTCCTCTCGTGGTTCCTCGTCTACAAGATCATAAAGCCGGAGAAGAAGGAGCTGCCATTCGATTCCTCGACGTTGAAGAAGGAGTTGGCGGACCTCGGTCCCATAACGAGGGGTGAGAAGATGACTCTTGGGTTGCTGGTCTTCACTCTCCTGCTCTGGATCGTCCCGGGCATGGTGGCGAACTTCGCCGTGGACAACGCGAGTCTTCAGCCACTGAGTACACTTTTAGCGAAGGTGCTCCCCGAGGCTGCTCCAGCTGTGCTTGCCATGTTCCTCTTCCCTCTCCTCAAGGCGGGTGAGAGACCACTCCTCAACTGGGACGAGGTGGTGAGGGACTCCATCAACTGGGACATAATCTTCCTAGTTGGCGGAGGTATCACGCTCGGCCTCGGGTTGATGAGGAGCGGGTTCAGCAACTGGGTGGGCATAATCTTCAAGGGCTACATGGGTGCCGCGCCGAACGAATTCGTCATATTCGGCGCATGCGCGCTCATCGGATTCCTTCTCAGCTACCCGGCGTCGAACACGGGTGCCGCCTCAGTGGCGTGCCCGTTGGCAGTGTCGCTCTCGTTAGCGGCTGGGATTAACCCCATAGCCCCGGTCATCGGCGCGGCCATCGCCACG
This sequence comes from Candidatus Bathyarchaeota archaeon, assembly GCA_013329615.1. Taxonomy (GTDB): domain Archaea; phylum Thermoproteota; class Bathyarchaeia; order TCS64; family TCS64; genus UBA8941; species UBA8941 sp8941u. The sequence goes on along the minus strand of DUKA01000165.1, from coordinate 1,917 downwards.
ACGACNNCGACCCCCGCCATGGCGATCGCCTACAGCTCGGGGTATGTCAAGATGAAGGACATGATCAAGGTCGGTATGATATCGGACGTAATCCGTTTCATCATACTAATCGCCATCGGGTTGCCCTTGATCAAGTGGTTCCTAGCGATGAAGGGCATCGCCTAGCCTCTTCACCCAACAACTTTAATTTCTTAGACGTTTCGGTTAAGAGAGTTCCAGAGGACCCAGTGATGACTGAGCAAAGGCTCAAGACGGTCACCGTCGCGGGCACCTTCGACGTTATGCACAAGGGGCACTGGTTCCTGCTGGAAGAGGCGTTCAACGTCGCCGAGAAGGTCATCATAGGCATCACAACCGACGCCTTCGCCTCAGCTATGAAGAAGCCACACGACATCGACCCATACGAGGTCCGCCTCGGCGAGGTGAAGAAATATCTCTATAAGAAGGGGCTACTCTCGCGCGCAGTCTTCTTCCCACTCGACGACCCCTTCGGGCCCTCGATAGACGACGGCGGAATAGAGGGCATACTTGTTAGTGAGGAGACGGAGAAGGGCGCCGAGGCGATCAACCAGATCAGGGTCAAGAACGGCAAGAGGCCGCTCCTCATCTTCGTCATGAAGATGGTCCTCGCTGACGACGGCAAGCCTATAAGCAGCACCCGTGTGCGTCGCCAGGAAGTCGACAGGTACGGGCGCCTCATCGGCTAAGCCCCAAATAGTCGGCGCGCCAGATTCATCCGATATACGTTGCCGGGTAAAGTCATTCTGCTGACTGGATTCGAGCCCTTCGGTGGTGAGAAGGTGAACCCATCCATACTCGCCTGCAGGAGGCTCGACGGGAAGAAGTACAACGGATACACCGTGAAGGTTGAGGAGGTGCCTCTCAGGTTTGCCGAGATCAGGGGAGCCATAGAGGGGCACATAAAAAAACACAAGCCCTCGGCGGTCATCTCGACCGGGCAGGGGGGTGGATCGTGGCTCAACCTGGAGAGGGTCGCGATAAATGTCGCCGACGCCACGAGGGTCGCCTACAACTGCGGCACGAAGCCGCGGGACGCCACCCTAGTTGAGGGCGGTCCCGCCGCCTACTTCACCGGGTTGCCCATAAGGAGGCTTCTCGACAAGGTGCGCGCCGCGGGCGTCCCCGCGGAGATTTCGAACTCCGCCGGCGCCTTCGGGTGCAACCAGATATTCTACCACCTCATGGACTACGCCGCGAGGGAGAAGCTGGGTATACCCACCGGATTCATACACGTCCCCAAGTTGCCCGAACAGGTCTTGGACACGAGGGAGCCGCACATGAGCCTCAACCTCATCGCTAAGGGGCTTGAAATAGTCGTAGAGGATACAGTCGGGGAACTTTAGCGCCCCACTTTCGGGCGCCTCCCCGCCCTCGGCGAATAGCTCACGGTTTTATCCACCCCCCGCCAAGCCGGATTCGATGTGCGCCACGGCGACCGCCCTGCTACCCCTCCACCCCGGGAAGGCACCCCGATGGTTATTCGGCAGGATGGTCGAGCTGGCGCGCTGCATCACGGGCATAGTCATCGACGAGTACGGGCGCGAAGGACTCATGGCGCGGCTCAGCGACCCGTGGTTCTTCCAGAGCCTCAGCTGCGTGTTGGGCTACGACTGGCACAGCAGCGGGACGACGACTGTAACCTGCGGGGCGCTGAAGGAGGCGATAGACTCCTCCGAGACGGGGCTCGCCGTCTGTGGCGGAAAGGGTAAAACCTCACTCAAGACCCCCGCAGAGATCAGGGAGAACGGCGAGGCGTTCAACCTCTCCGAGAACATGATCGATGAACTCATCTACAGTAGCAGGATGGCGGCGAAGGTCGACAACAGTCTCGTGCAGGATGGCTACCAGCTCTACCACCACTGCTTCCTCTTCGACGAGGGTGGCGAGTGGATAGTG
>DUKA01000166.1 GCA_013329615.1 Candidatus Bathyarchaeota archaeon | reverse complement strand
CCTTCCTTCTTTATGGAGACGACGGTGTGGCCGAGGCGCTCCGTGAGCCTGCGTAGGTCCTCGAAGGCGGCGGGGTCGTCGGCGTGGACCTCAAGTGTCTGGCCTGAGGCGAGTTCGTCGAGCGCCATGCGTGTGCGAAAGACGGGCTCGGGGCAGAAGAGCCCCGTGCAGTCGAGTTCTTTGTCAGGCATCTTCTTCATCCTTCCTTGCCCGCGGGGGCTGGGTCATGGGGATCACGTCCTCCCGCACGTATTGAAGGTATTGCCCCTGATCCACGGTGTTGAAGATGGTTACGGAGCCATCGCGCACCAGCCCCACCGTGTATCCGAACTTCTTGCTTTTCGCCAGCACATACCATGGGTCGCCTATACTGTCGTACTCCTTGAAGAGCTTCGTGTCGACGAGGTCGGGGCCGTATAGGCTGAGCTTGTTTATGTTCGGGATGTCCATGTTCTCGAAGAAGATGACCTTGGTGCCCTCCTTGTTGGCGACGTGGAACTTTTTCATCGTCTCGGGGAGGATGCGGGCCTCGACGATTACGCCCATCTCGCCGAAGGCGATCTCGCTGAGCCTGTTGGCGATCCGGTTTGCGATGGCCTTCTTGTCGACGACGACGAGGTAGACGCGGTTCTGGTGCTCGTTCATGCTGAAGAGGACCTCCTTCGTGGCGGCTGCGGGCATGACCTTGCCGCGGTGGTAGTTGTAGACGACGTGGTCGTAGCTGTATAGGCCGGTCAGGACGCCCTCGGTGACGTTGACGTTGGCGACCTCGGTGAGTAGGGTGAGCTTGAAGTCGCCCTCGGCGTACTCCTCCTCGACCTTGTGCCCCTCGAGGGCCGCGGCGATGTCGGCGAGCTTCTTGTATTCTGTTGATACGAAGACCTTCCCAGCCGTTGGCATAGTTTACACCTAAAGCAAGGGGAAGATGGGCGCAATTTAAGGGTACTGAGGGGGTCAGAGGAGCCCCTTGAAGAGCCTGTCCATTCCGTGGCGGTACTCGTCGAAGGCGCGCCTTCCCTTCGCCGTGACGCGCAGCATCGTGTGGGGCTTCCTCTCGATGAAGTCCTTCACCACCTCTATGTAGCCCACCGCCTCGAGCTTCGCCATGTGGCTCGAGAGGTTACCAAAGGTCAGCCCCGTCTGCCTCATCAGGAAGAGGAAGTCGGCGGAATCGACTACGTAGAGGTGAGCCATTATCATGAGGCGGGCCGGTTCGTGGATCACCCTGTCGATCCCGTCGACCGGAGGCTCAGACATCTTGACCGTCGACCGCCTGCACCGGGTACTTGCTCGTGAACCTGTGTAGGAGGTAGCCCCCATAGCCTAGGAATGCCGCGCCTAGCGCTAGGAGGTGGACACCGAAGGGTAGCCCCGAGTACTGGGCGCTGCCTATCAGCGTGAGGGTGAGGGCAGAGTAGGCGTAGAACCTCGGGATATTTTCCACACGCGCGTAGACGGCTCCGGTGACCGCGGCGCAAAGACCCATCATTATCCCCCAGTAGTCTGTGATGAGGTAGTAGAAGAACGGCTTCGACGCTTCGGTGGATCCCCACCATAGGGCTATCCCGACTGCGACGGCTGCGCCGACGAGTCCAGTCGCCAATATTCTCGGGAAGTTACCCCCTGCCCTCGGAGAGAATCGCACCATCCCTATCCTCGGTATCGTGTATTTCCTCTTCAGCCACCAGTAGGACGGTATCACGACGCCAACCCAGATCACGCCCATGTATGAGTCGTCGGTGAAGGCGGAGAAGCCCCAAATAAGCCCTAACAAGCCTATCATTATATCGATTACGCCGTCCTCGTGGAAGGAGGACATCGCCTTCCTCTGCAGTTCTTTGAGGTCGATGTTTCCGCTCATGCTTATTCCCTGATCACAGAGAGCTTTGCGTAAGATATATACTTTGCGTCACAAAGTTGGTCATCTTTTACATGAATTTATCCGTTGAAAGAGCTGATTCTCAGCCATGAGCGTCGTACGCCTTGTCGAGGGGGAGGAGTTCGAGGAGTACACCCGCCAGAGCCTCGACGCCTACCCCGTGATGATGGAGACCGTGACCCCCGAACAGCGTAAGGGGTGGATAGAGAGGATGAAGAAGGCGCAGGCGGAGGGCGCGCCGACACACAGCTACGGCGTCTTCCGTGGCGACAAGATGGTCGGGGGTGCCCGCTACCACGACTTCGAGATGAACGTGCACGGCACTATCGTCAAGGCCGGTGGCGTCGCGAACGTCTTCGTCGACCTCCTCCACAAGAAGGAGCACGTCGCCAAGGACCTGATGGAGCACTTCCACGCCCACTACCGCGACGAGGGCGCGCCGCTGGCGGCACTCTACCCCTTCCGCCCCGACTTCTACCGCCACATGGGCTACGGCTACGGGCGAAAACTCAACCAGTACCGGATCAAGCCCGGCGACCTACCCCGGGGCGACAAGACCGGCGTAGACTTCCTGACCCCCGCCGACGCAGCCGAAGCCACCGGCTGCTACAACAGATACGCGCGCGCCACGCACGGAATGGTCATCAAACCCGAGGCAAACATCGCGCGCCTCATCCAGAGAAACAAGGTAATCGGCTACCGCCGCGACGGCCGCATCGAGGCCCTCGCGAAGATACACTTCGACAAGGTACGCCCGGACAACCCCTTGCTCCAGAACATCACCGTCAACTACCTCGTATATGAGAACCCTGAAGCGTTCCGCGCCATCGTTGCCTTCCTAGGAAGTCAACTCGACCAAGTGGACAGGATCGTCTTCGAGACACACGACGACGACCTGCACTTCCTACCCAGCGATCCCCGCGACGGGGAACAGGCTATGTTCTACACCTGCTGGGAGGCGAACCGTCAGGCGGTCGGCATCATGTACCGTGTCCTCGACACCCGACGCCTCTTCGAGGCGCTCAGCGGCCACGACTTCAACGGCGAATCCATGCGCCTGAGGCTCACTTTACGAGACAACTTCTTCCCTGAGAATGACAGCTCCACACTCATCCAGTTCAAGGGTGGGGAGGCGAAGGTCCTCGACCGCGGCAGGCACGACGCCGAGGTCAAGATGGGCGTCGAGTGGTTCAGCAGTCTCATAATGGGTGTCGTCGACTTCCGCCCCCTGCACACCTACGGGCAAGCACACGTCACCGATGCATCCTACGTTGCCACGCTGGACCGACTCTTCCACAGCCATGAGAAGCCCGTCACGATGGAGGAGTTCTAGCCCGGACTCTTTCGAGGTTCGCCCTCGCCTCCGCCGGTGAGGACTCTATCCAGAAGTCGTAGAGCGCCTCCAGCTTCCCGCAAAGGTAGTCGCCGCATACGCCACAGTTGGCGAGCCCCTTATCCTTGGCGCAGAGCCTAGGCGGACACCTGACGCAGAAGCCGTGGAGCCTGTCGCTGTGGCAGCCATCGCACCAGATGTCGTCCGCCGTATAGGTCCCCTCGATCGCGCTCGACCAAAGCTTCGCTATCTCCCCCGCCATCTCCCAATCGTTCCTCCTAGTCGCTATGTACGCCCTGCACTTCCCGCAGTCCAGCCCGCAGCACGCGATGTTCTCAGTCATCGTCCATCAACTTCCCCTTAGTTGACGTAAGTTCTGCGGCGTCACGTGACCGCCCCGAGTAGAGCCTCATGTATGGGATGATCCTCTCGATTATCTTGTTCTCCCCCTTCTTCAGATGCTCCTGAAACGTCGTCCTCTTCACCCTCTCGGCGCGCGCTATCTCCTGAATGTCCGCGCCACGCGGAAGCCTGTAGTAGCCGCGTGTATACGCCCGCATCAGCGCATCCATCTGCTTCCCCGTGAGCGACGAAAAGATTGAGTCCGCCTCGAGGATGCACCCCGCCAGGCTCCCCCTGACCCCCGACTTCTTTAGCACCTCGACTGTGAAGCCCCGCGCCTCCAGCCTGCGCATCACCTCGGCGAAGTCCTCGTGCCTGAACAGGATGAGACGATAGTACTCCCAGCCTCCCCTCATGACCTCGGGCTGCACCATCAGAACCGGCAGATCCTCTATGTTCAGCCCCACGCTGTTGTCCTTCGTGCAGAAACACGTCGACTCTATGAGGTGTATGTCACCCTCCTCCGACTCGCCGACTATAGTGGCGACCTTGGCAAGCTCCCGCCTAGCCTCCCCGTACTCGCCCGGGTCGCCCACCTTGACCTCGAGGATCTCGTTCACCCTGTTGCACCACGTGTAGACCCTCATCGACGGGTGCCTTTCGCTCAGCGCGAGCAGGTTGCCCCTGTGTTTTACCCTACAGAGGACTTCGAAGACTGTCATGTGACAGGTTTTACCCCCGTGGCTTGATATGATTATCGACGTCATGTGACGTTTCCACGGATCGAAAAAGTTAAAAATACCTTACGTTAGAATTATATTACGTTAGAAATACTTTACACGAGGTCTGTGTGATGGACGAAAAAATTAGAATCCCCCTGATTCTCGGTCTATGCCTCGGCGGCGGTGCCGCGATCGGCTACATGATAGGCGAAATCACGACTGGTCTGCTTGTCGGGTTCCTCCTAGGAATAACCCTCACAGGGGGCTTCCGCAGGACCGTGAAGTGGACGAAGGCACAACGCCGCGTGATCATCGCAGTCGCCCTGACGGGGATGCTCGTCGTCGGTGCCTCATTCGGGCTACTCACCGGCGACTACGTCTCCGGCCTCGGCTCCGCCATCGCTATGAGTCTCGTGGTCGTGCTCAAGATGGAGAAACTCTTCGACGAGAGGATCGGCGCTCTCTTCGCCAAGGCGGGGAGGGACGGATTCGTCGCGGCGAACCTTGCCGTGGCTGCGCTTCTATTCACGGCTAGAATAACGGGGGACGACCCACTACTCGCTGGCCTCCCACCCACGACGTGGCTGCTAGTCGCAGCCGCGGTGAGTTGGGGCGTCTTCCTCGTGAGCGCCGGCTACCACACCTACGTCAAGGGGGAGTAGCGGCTGAGGACACAACTCAGGAAGGCCAGGGAGAGGGTGGGGCTCACACAGGAAGACCTTGCCGCCACTGTTGACGCCACACGCCAGACCATACTTTTCCTAGAGAAGGAGAAGTACAACCCAAGCCTACGCCTCGCGTGGCGCATATCCCACGTCGTCGGCAAACCCATCGAGGAACTTTTCAGCTTCGACGACGAGGACTGGAAACCCAACTAGGATCGATTCTTCTTCGCGCCGAGGATCTTGCCCAGTTCGTATGCCTCCCCTAACTCCTTAGGGCACTCGGAAATCGGTATGTCCCTCTTCGCTTCAAGATCACGAGTCCTGCACGTCACAATGTGCAGGTCGATGTTGAAGTCGGGAGCGATCCTTTTGAACATATTCGTCGCCGACTCGACGTGGTACCTGTATGTGAGGAGGACGGCGAAAGTCTTGCCGCTGAACCCCTCGCAGGCCAGTGCCTCCATTCTGTCCTGTACCGTCTTCGTTTGTGCGTTGAGGTAGTCCCAGTACATCGGTGTCGCCCAGACTATGATGTCCGCGGCCTTGTAAGCGTCGTATATCTGGGTCATGTCGTCGTCGATCGCGCACCTGTGCCCAGCGGAGGTGGAGCAGTGTTCGCACCCCTGGCAGGGTTTGATGCTCATCTCGTTCAGGTAGAAGTGGCGCACCGAGTGCTTACCGACCTCGGAGAGTCCCCTTATGAACTCCACCACTAGTGTGTCTGAGTTCATGCCCCTCCTCGGGCTGCCGTGGAGGATGATGACCCTCATGAAAAAAACTTGGTTTGATCCCGATAAAAGACTATGGAGAGCGCGTCTTCGGGCTACTTGAGGACTTGACCGAGGACTCTGAGTTGGTTGCCTCCGAGTATCTTCTTTATGTCCTCCTCGGCGTACTCGCGGCGCACCAACTCGCGCGTGATGTTGGGCATCTTCGACGCGTCCTCCAGCCCCGCGGGAGGCGTGCCGATGCCGTCGAAGTCGGAGCCAAGCCCGATGTGGTCGGGACCCACCTTCTTGTAGATGTAGTCGATGTGATCCACGAGCTTCTCCACGGTGGGGCCTTCCTTGGCGACGAACTCGGGGGCGAAGTTCATCCCCGCGACTCCGCCGTGGTCGGCGAGGGCACGGAGCATGTCGTCCGTGAGGTTGCGGCGGTGGTCGCAAACGGTTCGGCTGTTGCTGTGGCTTGCTATGAATGGGCCCTTCTTTACTTCGGCGACGTTCCAGAAGCATGTGTCGCTGATGTGGCTTGTGTCGAGGACTATGCCGAGGCGGCCCATTTCCTCTAGCGCCTTGACTCCGAGGTCTGTTAGCTTGCTTCCCGCCCGGCTCGCTGAGAGCCCATCGGCGAAGGGCGTGCGCCAGTTCCACGTGAAGCTGAGCATCCTCACACCCAACTTGTAGAAGTTGCGGAGTATGCCCAGGTCGCCCATTAAGGGCTCCGCGCCCTCGATGCTGAGCAGGGCGCTGCACTTGCCGACCTCCTTGGCGGCGAGTATCTCCCGCGCCGAGGTCACCGGCACGATCTCCTTCTCGTTTGCCTCCATCTCCCTGTAGAAGATGTCGGTCATCTGCATCGCCGTGTAGAGGGCGTCTGGCTGTCCCTCGCGGCGCCCCGTGTACATGGCGAAGGTCTGGCAGTCGACGCCTCCCTCCCTCATCCTCGGGAGGTCGAGGTGCCCCTTGTCGCTGCGCTCCCCTAGCTTCCGAGCCGCCGGCTGACCGTACTGCCCCGGCATGAAAGCCATCAATGTGTCACAGTGGGTGTCGATGACTACGGCCTCGCTGTGGATGCGCATCGCCTCCTCCTCCAGCCTCTTAGAGAGCTTGACCATCACAATCCCCTCAAGCATGCTTGCAGGGGTGTAAAAGGTTTAAGGCCCCCCGAAGACGACGTTTTTCGTCGCTGTATGGCGTATAACCCGCCGTATCCGGGGGATATGCGATAAAGTTGGACCAAGTGCTATTGGCCACGTTTGCCTTGGTGAATTTTGTCGCACTGGCTTGTTTCGGGCTTGATAAGATATGGGCGATGAGCGGCGGCGGAAGAAGGATCCCCGAGTCTCGACTGCTGTTGCT
>DUKA01000225.1 GCA_013329615.1 Candidatus Bathyarchaeota archaeon | reverse complement strand
CGTAGACAAGTCCCCCTACTGCATAGACCACTGCAACGAGAAGAAGTCGGCCAGGGTCCCCGACGCCGACCTAGTGTTCCACCTCATGGATGGAGCCGACTATAAACCCGCCACCGAATTCGACATGAGCTGCTGCCTCGGCGGAAGCTGGGTCTACGGGGACCACAGAGGCACCCTTGAGGCGTTGTCCAGGATGACTCGGCCAGGCGGCTACATCCTCGTCGGTGAACCCCACTGGCTCAGAGAGCCCAGCCCGGAGTACCTCGCAGCCGAGGGGATGACCCGCGATTCGTTCAGGAGTCACCGGGAGAACGTAGATGTGGGCGAGAAGCTGGGGCTCAAGTGCCTCTACACCGTGGATGGGGACCACGACGGCTGGGACCACTACGAGACACTGCACTGGTGGGCGGCCGAAGACTACATAAGGGATAACCCCGACGATCCAGACGTCCCTGAGATACGCGCCTCGAACGAGAAGAACAAGGAGACGTACCTCCGCTGGGGGCGCGACACAACCGGTTGGAGCATCTACCTGTTCAGAAAACCATAATATTCGGCCAATACTCCAAGGCTACTTCTCGAACTTGTCGCCGAGCTTGACCTTCTTCCTCGTCTCGCCTTTGCTGAAGTGGGTTAGGCGGGCGGCGGTGTCGTTCCCCTTCTCGATCTCACGCGCCTCGTCGGCGGTCTTCGCGGCCTGGCGGAGCAGCTCGTGCGCCGCGGCGAGGATGGGGAGGTACCTCTCGGGCTCCTCGACCTTGAACGTGCCCTCGGTGCTGAGATTGGCTACGCGGCGGCTCGCCTCGAACGCCGCCATCGCCTTGCCCTGCGCGTAGGGGTTCGAGATGTGAGCCGCGGCGAGGGCCGCCTCCTTCTCTATCACCACCTGCGGCAGCGTCGGCTTCTCGCCCCTGCCTATCTGCTCGATCACCTTGTCAAGCTCCTGCTGCACTATCCTGAAGGAGCCGGTGACGGCGAGCACCCTTATGGCGTCGGCGTTGAAGAGCGCCATCTCGACGGGGTCGAGGAAGCTCTGCTTCGCCCCTATCATGGGGTCGTTAGTGACGACTATGTATCCGACGCCCTCGACTGGGTTCTCCTTGAGCGCCTTCCTGCTCGGCTCATCCGAAACTACGATTATGGGCTTCCCCGTGGCTCGCAGCGCCTCGCGCGCCTTCGTCGGCCCCGGCATCGCAGCGTTCGGCGACACAACAACGTACAGGTCCGAAGGTATCCCCGCGGCCATCCTCGCGACGTCCAGCGAGGCGTCCTCCTCCATGCTGACGCTCGAGGAGACGGACCTCATCTGCAGGTCCTTGCGCCCGCTCCTCTCGTCGAGGAGGGCGTCTATCAACGTGGTCGTGGCGATGTACCCGATCTTAACGAAAGTGACCCTAACCATCAATAATCACGGCTCTGCTTACGCTAACCTCTGACAAGTTATTAAAACAGATGCATAGAATATTCCTACGAAAGCCTATGGCTCTACCGACGAAGATTGAGATCGCTCAGAGCGCCAAGCTCAAGCCAATCACGGAGATCGCCGCGGGTCTCGGACTCAGCGCCGACGACATAGAGAAGTACGGCAAGTACAAGGCGAAGATACGCCCCGAGGTCTACACTCGGAACAAGGACAAACCCGACGGCAAGATAGTCATAGTCACCGCCATCACCCCCACCAAGTTCGGCGAGGGGAAGACGACGATGAGCATCGGCCTCGCCGAGGCACTCGGCAAGCTCGGAAAGAAGAACATAGTGGTCCTGCGTCAGCCTAGCCTCGGACCCGTCTTCGGCGTCAAGGGAGGCGCATGCGGCGCCGGCTACGCCCAGGTCCTGCCCATGGAGGACATAAACGTCCACTTCACCGGCGACCTCCACGCCATCACCTGCGCCCACGACCTCCTCACGAGCATAATGGAGAACCACATAAACAGGGGCAACGAGCTCGGCATAAGCCTCCACGACATCATGTGGAAGCGCGTCATCGACATAGAGAGCAGGACGCTGCGCAAGATCGTCGTCGGAATCGGCGGCAAGAACAATGGCATCCCCTACGAGAGCGGCTTCGAGATCACGACCGCCTCTGAGATCGCCGCCATCCACGCGATCAGCAGCGACTTCCTTGACCTCAAGCGCCGCATGGCGGCGATCACGGTCGCCTACGATAAGGAGGGCAAACCCGTCACGGCGGGACAGCTGCAGGTGGTGGGCGCCATGGCGATCCTGATGAAGGACGCCGTCAAGCCAAACCTCGTCCAGACCATCGAGGGCACACCCGCCATAATCCACGGCGGACCATTCGCCAACATCGCGCACGGCTGCCCGAGCCTCATAGCCATAAAGACAGCTCAGAAGCTCACCGACTATGTCGTCCTAGAGCCCGGCTTCGGCGCCGACCTAGGCATGGAGAAGTTCTGCAACATCGCCAGCCGCGCCGCAGGCTTCAAGCCCAGCGTCGCCGTCATCGTCGCCACCATCAAGGCGCTAAAGCGCCACGGCGGAACGAAGTACAGGGACATCGACAAGCCCAGCGCCGAGAACGTCAAGAAGGGGCTGCCCATACTCGCCAAGGAGGTCGAGAACGCGAGAAAGTTCGGCCTACACCCCGTCGTCTGCATGAACCACTTCCTCAAGGATGCGCAGGAGGAGATAGACATCGTCATGAACTGGGCGAAGGAGAACAACGTCCCCGCCGCCTTCACCGACACAATCCTAAAGGGAGGAGCCGGAGGCATCGAACTCGCCAACCTAGTCCTCAAGGAGCTCGAGAAGCCAAACAACTTCCACTTCCTATACCCGCTCGAGATGCCCGTCGAGGAAAAGATACGCACCATCGCCAAGGAGATCTACGGCGTCGCCGACATCCGCCTCACCGACGACGCGAGGAAGTCGTTGAAGCAGATAGAGAAACTCGGCTTCGACAAGCTCCCCATCTGCATGGCGAAGACACCGCTCAGCCTCACCGACAACGAGGATATACAGGGCATCCCCCCAGCGGGCTACATCCTGCCCATCGTCAACCTCAAGCCCAGCACCGGCGCCGAGTTCATAGTCGCCTACTGCGGCGACATCAGCACCATGCCCGGCGAGCCGACGCACCCAGCCAGCGAAGAGATGGACATCGACGAGAACGGCATAATCAAGGGGCTGGCGTAGGATGATAGTCCTCGACGGCAAGGAGACATCGGCGAAGATCGTTGAGGAGATCAAGTTAGAGGTCGCGGCGCTAAAGGCGAAGGGCGTCAACCCGACGCTCGCCCTCATACTCGTCGGCGCCGACCCCGGCTCCACACGCTACGTCAACCTCAAGGTCAAGCGCTGCGAGGAAGCAGGCATCACAGCACAGTTCCACCACCTAGAAACAGCCACGACAGAGCAGGTCGTCGCCCTCATCAAGAGGCTAAACACCGACCCCAAGATACACGGCATCATGGTCCAGCTCCCCGCCCCCAAGGAAGTAAACGAGGGCGAGATAGTCGAGGCCATCGCACCAGAGAAGGACGTCGACGGCCTCAGCCCCGTGACATTCGGCAAGATCGTCCTCGGCGAGAAGAGCTTCCTCCCAGCGGGCGTCGAGGCCATCATGGAGCTGTTCAGGCGCTACAACGTTGACCCCGAGGGCAAGCACTGGGTCGTCGTCGGCCTCACCAGCTGGCTCGGCAAACCCATGGCCGCCCTCCTCCTCAACAAGAAGGTCGAGGTC
>DUKA01000031.1 GCA_013329615.1 Candidatus Bathyarchaeota archaeon | reverse complement strand
CTACTGGGTTAGTCGTCGTTGAGGGCTTCCTGGACGGCTTCCTTCGTCTGGACCGGGAAGTCCCTCATTAGGCTCTTGAAGACGACCTTCGCGACGTGCTTCTTGAAGCCTACCTCGTCGAGGCCGGTGAAGTATTTCCTGCGGGTCCCACCCTTGCAGGTCTCCTCCTCGAATTTGAGGACGCCCTCTTCGCACATGTCATTCAGGAAGTTGATTATGGATGCCCTAGAGATGGTCTTGTTGCCTAGGGACCTATTTACAGCCTGGTAGACTTCGCGTGAGGTCATGCCCTTATTGTCGCTGTTCCAGATGATTTGCAGAGCCTCGATCTGGTAGTCCCGTAGGACCTTCTCGAGGCCTTCTTTAGAAGGATCGATGACGATTGTCAAGTTTAGCCGCACCTGAACGCCGTCTATCTAGCTGCGCCGGATTTAAAAGGATTCGGTTAGCCTAATAGTTGGCTTTATATCTAGCTTTTCTCGAGGACGTGTTTCTCTAGTGAGTAGCACTGGAACGTTCCGGTGAACACTTTTCTCTCACCCACTTTTACTTCTACGTTTACTTCGCTTTTCTTTCCGTCTACGTTTGTGACTGTTGCCTCTGCCCTCATTGTGTCGCCGGTCTTGACTGGGGCGATGAATCTGGTCTGTGCTGAGCCGAGGACTACGTTTGGGTGGTTGACCGCGAGCATGGCGGCGTAGTCGGCGAGGCCGAATGTGAAGCCGCCGTGGGTGAGGCCAAGGGCGTCAGCCTCCATCTCCGCGGTCGCCACAAGCTCGACCACCGCTCTCTCGCCCGCGGTTACCTCTAGTGGTCTACCGACTAGCCTCTCAGAAATCTTCACGTGTGTCCTGATGTCCAATGTTGCGCTCATCACCTTGTTTTACCGTATAGTGTTAAAAACCCGAGCATGTTCGTTAAAGGGATTAGTCTTGAAACTCGTCACGTATCGTTATGGTAAGGTTGTGAGTATAGGCGTCGTCGTTGGAGACGATGTCCTCGATCTGAACACGGCGTTCAAGGCACACCTAGGCGGCTCGTTCAAGGGCAAGAAGGTGGCGCCCCTCGACATGCTCGGTCTCCTCGACCTCGGCTCCAAAGGGCTAAGTGAAGTGAAGAAGGCCGCGAAGGCGGCGGAGGGCTCCAAGTATCTCACGCCCCTAAAGAAGGCGAAGCTCATGGCCCCCATCCCCCGCCCCAGGAAGAACATAGTCTGCCTCGGGCTCAACTACGCGGAGCACGTAAAGGAGGGGAAGAGCGCCGGCGCTGCGCCGAACCTACCTCCCGTGCCGATCTACTTCACGAAGCCACCGACGGCGGTCGCGGGTCCCTACGACGATATCGTTTACCCCAAGGTGACGGAGAAGCTCGACTATGAGGCCGAGCTAGCATTCGTCATCGGGAAGAAGGGAAAGAACATCCCCGAGGATAAAGTCTACGACTACATCGCTGGTTACATGGCGTTCGACGATGTCTCGGCGCGTGACCTGCAGAAGAACCACCAGCAGTGGTACAGGGGGAAGAGCATCGACACATTCGCCCCCATGGGTCCCTACCTCGTGACGAAGGACGAGGTCGGTGACCCGCAGGATCTTGATCTCTGGTGCAAGGTGAACGGCGTCGAGAGGCAGCACACGAACACGAGCGACATGATATTCAACATCAAGAAGATCGTGGCGGTGCTATCTGCGGGCATCACGCTTGAGGTCGGCGACATATTCGCCACAGGAACGCCCTCGGGTGTCGGCATGGCGCACCCGCTCGGTCTCCTTAAGCCCGGAGACGTCGTCGAAGTAGGCGTCGAGAAGGTCGGCTCCATCAAGAACAAGGTTGTAGCCGAAAAGTAACGCCGCCTATACCCTCTCCGGGCAAAGGGTAGCCCTGAAAGGGTTATAGGCACGTTTATATTGCGAGTTACTGGTTTGCTAGGTTAGTTTCACGGTGGATACTTTGAGTGGTAATGTTTTGATAGGTCCCCCGAAGCTCACGCGCTTCGAGAGGGCACGAATCGCAGGTGCACGCGCGCTCCAAGTATCACTCGGGGCACCGATCCTCGTGGAGTTGCCGGCGAAGATGAGCGACCCGATCGACATCGCCCTGGCCGAGATAAAGGCGGGCATCCTCCCCATGACCATCAGGAGGACGCTGCCCGACGGCTCCCACCAGGACATCGCCCTCGCCGAGCTAAGCTAAGCCGGTGAAGCCTTTTTACCGGGGCGCCTCGCCATTACTGGCGTGAACGCCACCGACCTCAACTCGTGGAAGACGACGACACTCATACTCGTCCTCATATCCCTCGCCATGTTTGCCGTCCAGAGGTCGAGCTTCATGTTCCTCGACGTAGTCTTCGAGTTCTGCATATTCCACGTGCCCACAATAATCGCGGTTGGCATCTACGCGTATCTGAGGAAAAAACAGGTTCCCCCGTAGTGGGGGCTTTGAGGGCGTCTATACGCTCCTCGTCTTGGTTATCGTCTCGGTTACCTCGACGCCCCTCGCCCTGAGGCTGCTTAGTAGCTCCTCGAAGAGGTCGCCCTTGATGACCCTGACGGGCCACTGTATGCCCTTCTTCTTTACGGCGCCGCGGGCGAGTATCCTCGCGATTATGGCGGCGGTGAAGCCCGTGGTCTTCGCCATCGAGGTCACGCCCGCCTTCTCGTCGTACTCGTCAAGCATCTCGTAGTTGACGGCGATGTCTATCCCCTTGCTCTTGCCCGAGGCGCTGACCTGTAGGACCGTGATGTCCCTGTCCCCCGCTGCCTCGTCGAACTTTATGATGGGATAGATGATCTCGTGGAAGAGATCGACTGGGACGATCTCCCTCCCCTGATATGTTACTGGTTTGCTGCTGATGACGCCGAGGTCGAGCAGGAACATGAGCTTGTCGACGAAGCCGCTGTATCTGATGGTCTTGCCGCGGAAGTTCTTGACCTTCTTCTCCTGGCAGAGCTTGAGGAGGCTGGAGGGGAAGCCGTCGATGAATGCCTCCATCTCAGGGTACTGGTTTACGAAGATGCCCTCCACCTCGCTGTAGCGGTCCATCTCCTGTAGCTTTCCGTCGACTATCATGGGTACCTTGCCCGGGCGTATAGGCATACGCGTACCTCCGAAGACTATCTTGTAGTCGAGCGGTGGTTGGGGGTCCTTTGGCAGGCCGCCGCAGGCGAAGTTGACCTCATCGACCTCGTCCATATGCTCCATCGCCTGCCCGCAGAGGAGGTCGATGAGGCCCGGGTCGACACCGCAGCCGGGTATCGCGGTGATGCCCGCCTTCTCCACCTCCTTGTAGATGTCGCCTTCCTGCGGGTAGCCGCCTCCGGCGAGATCCACTAGGTTGGCCTGGGCCGCCATCGCGGCCCTGAGCACGTTCATGCTGAACTTCGCGGCAGTCGAGTTGACGACCACGTCGTAGCCCTTCATGGCGGCGACGAGCTGCTCGTGGCTGGTGATGTCGACCTTCTTCGTGTCGAACTTCTTGTTGCCTACGTATTTCTTAGCCGCCTTGAGCTTGGTGTCGTCTATGTCGCAGCCGGTGACCTTGACAGTCTTGGGGTCCTCGGCGCAGTCCTTGGCGACCGCGGGGCCCATGAGTCCCATGCCTAGAACGAGAATCTTCATGTCTGGAAACCTGAGAGTAGAGACGCGGCAATTGTATTAATCGTTGCCGAGGAGAGCAATCGTCTCACGTCGAAGTGTCAATCGTCTCATGACGAAGTGCTTATATACCGTTAGGCCATTCAAGGAGCAAAACCAGAAAGGTGTAATCGTTGATAGACTTCTCATTCACCGAAGAACAGCAACTTTTCCGCGAGTCCGTAAAGGACTGGCTCGCCAAGAACATGACCCTCGAGCAGGTCAGGGAGAACGACCAGAAGCACCAGATACCCAAGAGCTTCATGAAGGGGCTGGGTGACCTCGGTCTCCTCTGCCTCACGCTGCCCGAGGAGCACGGCGGCGCTGGCGCGGACTGGATCACTGCAACGATAGGCGCGGAGGAGCTCGGCTACGCCGACATCTCCGTCGCGTCGCCCGTCTTCTACCTCGTACAGGCTAGCTGGGGCTACGTCGTCGACAGGTACGCCCAGGAGGCTGTTCGCGACGCCTGCCTGCGTAAGGCTGCGCGCGGCGAGTCATTCATCGGCATCGGAGCAACGGAGCCCGGGGGCGGCAGCGACGTCGCCGCGTTCAAGACGATGATCAAGAAGAGCGACAAGGGCTACGTGCTGAACGGCGAGAAGTGCTACATCAGCGGCACGGCCGAGGCGTCCGAGATGGGCGGAGGCTACTTCGTCTCCGGCTACACTGACAGGGCGAAGGGCCACAAGGGGATGAGCGCCCTCTATATGCCGATCAACGCCCCCGGCGTCGAGATCACGAAACGCTTCGACAACATGGGCAGGATGGCCATCAGCACGGGCGGATTCAAGATGACCGACGTCCAGCTGCCCAAGGAGTACCTCCTCGGCGAGGAGGGCAAGGGCTTCTACTACACGATGGAGGGCTTCGACGCGGCGCGCGTCATGGTCTCCGCCAGCTGCATAGGCGCGGCATCGAGGGCACTGGAACTCGGCATGGAGTACACGAAGCAGCGCATGGTCTTCGGACAGCCCATCGCGAAGTTCCAGGGAGTCCAGTTCGACCTCGCCGACATGGCGGCGCACCACGAGGCGATAAAGAGCCTCGTTTACCGCACGGCGTGGATGCTCGACCAGAAGTACAAGACGGGCAAGTTCGACGCGCTGACGGTCAACAAGTACCTCGCCATGTGCAAGTACCTCGCACCCCACCACGCGCTCGACGTCTTCCGCAGGGTCCTCCTCATGATGGGCGCCTACGGATACACTAAGGAGTGCCCGCTCGAGATGGGCATGCGTGGCATCATGAGCTACTGCATCGGTGCAGAGGGCGCGGCGAACGTCCAGAAGGTCATCATCAGTCGCGAGACGCTGGGCCGCGAGTGGCGCGTCTAACCCCTTTCTTCTATCTTCACTTTAATATCCATCCTGCGCCCCCAGCTAGGCAGGTGCATTGTATGGATGCTTTCAGGGAACATCTCGTCTTATCTCTCAAGGGCGGGCAGGCGTTCGTCGACTACAAGGCTGGGCTCGACGGCATAAAGCCGGAGCTAAGGGGTGTACGGCCTAACAAGGCTCTGCACTCAGTCTACGAGGAACTCGAGCACATGCGCAGGGCTCAAGAGGACCTCCTCGACTTTGCCCTCGACCCGGACTGGAAGCCAAAGGAGTGGCCGATGGGGTTCTGGCCAGAGCCCGGGCACAAGCCGACCGAGGAGGAGTGGAGAAAGTCGGTGGACGGCTTCTTCAAGGATCAGAGGAGGGCGCTGAAGCTGGCGAAGGACGAGAAGATCGACCTACTCTCCATGGTCCCACAGACCGAGAACACTTACCTGCGGGAGCTGATGATAATAATCGAGCACAACGCCTACCACTTCGGCAAGATTCTCGACATAAGGAAGGCTCTTGGGGACTGGAAGTAGGGTTACTTCACCTGTGTTCCGCACATGTTGCAGAAGCGCTGATTCGGGTTCAACGTGTTTCCGCACTTGGGGCACACGGTTTGCTGTGGTGCCTGCTGGAGGCTGGCGCCGCAGTTCAGGCAGAACTTGTCCTGCGGGTTGACCGTCTGGCCGCAGTTGGGGCAGAACTTCCCACCGCGTGCTTGCTGTGGCATTGGCGCCGGCGCCGCGTACTGTTGTGGCGATTGCTGGTAGGGCTGCATCATAGGGGACTGCTGGTACCCGCTGGGCGCCCTCTGCTTCGCCGCGTTGATGTCCGTAATCCAGTCCTCGAAGCCCTTCATCGCCGATAGGCCGCCCTGCCTGTTGACGTACCCCTTCTCAGCGCCGGGCGTTCGCGAGTCTATCATGAGGAGCTTCGCCCCGAACTCGCTCTTCTGACCCACATTCGTGATGTCCTGCAGGTGCATCTCGAAGCTGTCCGGCCTCTGGAGCGCCTCGTCGAGTTGCTCCTTCTTCACCTTGGTCGTCATCCTCATCGCCTCGCTGCCGACGATCCCGCCGAGTAGGCCTCCGACGACTATTCGCTTGGCGAACTCGCCGCCAGAC
>DUKA01000052.1 GCA_013329615.1 Candidatus Bathyarchaeota archaeon | reverse complement strand
AACCAGTGAGCCTTTCGAGCGGGTAAAACCGCGAAGAATCGCTATTTAATTTTTATCAACAAAACTCGTGGAAAAGGAATTTTTCCGACCCCGTCCCGTCTAATAGCCGACGAAGGCCGGCATCGGCGCCGTCGACCTCGACAGTATCTCGCCGAGGAGCCTGCGCCCTAGATCCGTGAGTTCGAGTATCTTCCACTTTATGACGCCGAGGTGCTGCAGACTACGCTTGACCCCCGTCGGCAGGGCGTTCGCGGGGACGACGCCGTCCTTGTACCTCGCCAACTCGTTCTGGTAGAGATAAAGGAGGTTCCTACGGGATAGGTCGTCCAGCTCCTCGAGCTGCTTCGCTGAGTATGTCTTTATGGTGACGCGTGGCTCCATCTCGTCTGGGAACTTCTCGAAGCGTGCGACACCCTTCGTTACCCTGATGTAGCCCGCCTTCTCGAGACTGGCAAGGCTCCTCTCCCCACCCTGCTTATACCTGTACCCCTTCAGGAGGTCCGCGACGGGCACACCATCACGCGCCTCATGTAGGCGCTGAAGAATGTCCACCTGTATTGGCCCTATCACGTCAGCCTCCTCCAGACCGTATATGCTGATTCATCGCTGGATTTAGGTGTTTACCAGAATTGAGAAAAGGAGGGCTACTCCTCAACGGGCATGAGCCGTGAGAGGTAGTTGTAGCCGAGGATGAGCCCCTTCTCCTCGCGGCCATACATCTCCACGATGCCGGACTCGGTCTCTATGTGCTCCTTGGCGTAGGCGGCTGCGAAGACGTCGTCCTCGTGCTCTATGTCTATGTTGCCCTTGTAGCCGGTCTCGATGAGGGCGGAGAGGAACTTTGGCCAGTCCATGAGCCCCCAGCCGGGGAGGCGCGCCCTCCACCAGCCGTGGCCGAGGCCCACCGTCTCGCCGAAGCACTGCCCGATTATACCGACGCGCTTGAGGACCTTCTGGTTGATCTCCATGTCCTTGGCGTGTATGTGGAAGATGCGGTCCCCGTAGTCGTAGATGGCCTGGACGTAGTCGATTCCCTGCCAGATCATGTGGCTGGGGTCGAGCTCTATGCCGAGGCTCTTGGATTTGACAACCTTGTACATCTCGTCCCAGACCTCCGGGCTTATGGCGATGTTCTCGCCACGCAGGTAGAACCTGTCCATCATGGGGCAGTTCTCGATCGCGATCTTTATGCCCCGCTCCTCGGCCTCGGCGCAGAATGGCGTGAAGACCTTCTCGAAGAGGGGTATGTTCTCCTTGATCGACATGGGCATGTTCCTGCCCGCGAAGGTGCAGACCACATCAACGTCCATCCTCGAAGCGAGCTCCATCACCTTACCGAAGTAGCGGATCGCCTCCTTGGCGTGCTTCGGGTTCGGGTCGAGGTAGTTCGGGTAGTACCCGAGCGCGGAGATCTCGATGTCGTGCGCCGCTAGGTCCTTCTTGACCTCCTTTATTCGCCTGTCCGTCACCTTGTCCGCGTTCAAGCTGGAGTCGGGCCAAGCCGACAGTTCCATGCTGCGGAAGCCTACCTTGTGTGCAAACTCGACCGTTTTTTCGTCGTAATTCGTGTAAAATCCAAGCTTCATAGATGTTCTTTTCGATAAAACTACTATTTAGCATATGCCCTGAATCCTTCGCCCTATTTTATATCCGGAGACCTCGAAAACGATTCATAATCGATGTTTTTATTTCAAAGTCTGAGAAATTGAATATCTTTTAAGGCAAAGGGCGCGGTATTTCCGGGTAACCGCGTATAATGTTAATTATGCCTTGGTTATAATTAAAATTGGGCTAATTTTCCCTTGATAAATAGATACGTTTTTTAGAATGATTCCGAATATTCGTGTTGTTTTACATGTCTCAGAATCAACTCGAACCGTTCATTTCACTCTTTTCAGACCCGTTATTCCTGAGGGTGTCGAGCTTCTTCGCGGTTATGCTTGTCTCGTACCTGCTCTACCGGTTGACGGCGAAGAGGATCGCGTCCTCTATCGTCGGCTCGAGGGGAAACGAAGGCGATGTGGCGATGATCGTCGGATTCTGGAAGATAATCCTCGGCACCCTGGCGCCGATGGTTGGTATCGCCTTCTTCTTCCCCGAGTACTGGATCCTGCCGACCTTCCTCGGGACTTTCGGTGGCCTCTTCCTCGGCTGGGCAATGCAGCCGATAGTGACCAGTATCGCCGTCTGGGTCGTAATATCCATCAAGAGACCCTTCAAACTCGGTGACAGGGTACAGATCCCAACCCTCGGGGTAAAGGGTGACGTCATCGAGGTAAGCCCGCTGTACACGGTTCTAAACCAGGTGGGGGGCGCCGTAGAGGCGGAAGAGGCCGTAGACCGGAGCGTGCTCATCCCAAACAGCGTCCTCTTCAGTAACCCAGTCGTCAACTACACCCCCAACCCTGTCACCGTCAAGAAGGGGGACTGGGGGGAGGGTGTGGCCTACGCCCTAGACGAGGTGACGGTTAGAATCACCTACGACACAGACTGGCTAGAGGCGGAGAGGATCCTACTATCCGCGGCGAACGAGGTCACGAAGGACATAATCTCCGCAACCGGGAAGGACCCCTACATACGCTCCGACATGTACGACTACGGCGTCCTACTGCGGCTGCGCTACATGACGTACTCCACTGATAGGCCCAGGATGAAGTATGAGATCGAGAAGAAGGTCGTGAAGGCGTTCCAGGATAACCCGCTGGTCGACTTCGCCATCCCCTACATCTACTCAGCTAAGATGGGGGAGGCCCTAGAGGAGCAGAGCCGGGGAGAAAAGTTATGCGCGTAGCATTGGTCTCGGGAGGGTTCCCCCCACGGATCGGCGGGGTCGAGAGCTACGTCTACAACCTATCACGTGCGCTTGCTCAACGGGGCCACGAGGTCACAGTTTTCACATATATGTTCGGCGACGTGTCGGTGACACATCGCGTAGATGATCGCCTGCGAAGGGAGGGGGTAAGGGTACAGAGAGTCGGCACGATGCCCACCGGCCTCCAGAGTCACCACATAAACAGCCACTACACTCGATTCGCGCCCGCCCTCGCGTCTCTGCTAAGGAGAGAGGACGCAGACATCATCGACACCCACTCCTACCCCGCCCTACACACCGACATCGCATTCAAGGCGTCGAGGGCGAAGTGCGCGCCCTGCATAATCCACGTTCACGGCATGTACAAAATCCACCGCCTGCACCACCTAGCAGCGGGACAACGTGAACTCGATGAGGTAGAGGGCGTTATAGTGAATAACAAGGTTCAGCGGAGCCTTCTCTCGTCGAACGGCACGCCAACGGACAAGATACACGTCATCCCGCCCGGCATCAACTACGAGAGATTCGCGAGAGCTCGTAGATCAAATATTCGGAAAACGGGGAAGAGCATCCTCTTCATGGGGAGAGTCGTGGAGGCTAAAGGACTGGGGCTTCTCGTCGACGCTGCGCCAGACGTGCTGAAGGAGCACCCAGACGCAGAGTTCAGGGTCGTAGGGATAGACCATGGCTACGCGGACGCTGCCAGGAGCCTGGCGGCTCGGAGGGGCGTGCTGAGGCACTTCAATTTCCTCGGCGGTAAAAAGGGCGATGATGTTGTGGATGAGTATGCTCGCTGCCGTCTGCTCGCCCTCCCCTCGCGGCACGAGGGATTTGGCATGGTCGTGCTCGAGTCGCTCGCCTCGGGGCGCCCGGCCGCGATAACGAACTTCGAGGGTAGCCACTGGTTTACCTCCAGCGGGGCTTGCCTAGTATCCCGGAGAGGCGACTCGAAACAGCTCTCAGACAACCTCAATCGCATCCTTGAAGACGACGAAATGACCGATGAGATGAGTCGAAGTGGCCAAAAATTCGCAGAGCAGTTCGACTGGGCGCAGATTGCCGCAAGGCATGAGAAAATATACGTAAAGACGTTGAATCCTGGACTGTTATAGAAGGTTAGACTTGGTACGAAGTAGAATATGGAACATCTATGAGAGAACAGGGGAATATTAGGTCCTCCGAAATTAGAACCGGGGAATTGACCCGCTGACGGGTTTCAAGGCGATCATGTGGGTGATGCTTGGATCCGCTGGCGGGGGTGCGGTTATAGTAAGGTTGTCTAGACGTTGGTGGGGGGTCACATCGGGCGGGCTGCAGCAGACCTATGTGGTTGCCCTCGGGGTCCCTTATGGCGGCGACCCAGCCTACCTTAGGTATCTCCGCCTTGCCGTTGACAACCTTGCGCCGAGCATCTTCGCCTCGCTGAGCGCATTGTCGATGTAATCGACGGCGTAGTTGACGGCGGTTGCCCCTGCCATGTCCTTCTTGTACATGCCACCGTTCACGCCGGGGCGCAGGAGCACCCCCTGCTCGTCCGTGGGCACGGTCTGGATGAGCCAGTACTTCATCTCCACGGTGGGGGGGACTTTACAATCTTCCAGCCGAAGACCTTCTCGTAGAAGCCATTGAGCTTCTCGATGTCATCGGCGGGTATCTCGAAGTGGACTATCTTTTGATCCATATGCGTCGGTCGTTGGGTGTGAACGGGGGTTCTTAAACCCGGGATCGGTTATCGATGCCTCACCTTCACGTAGTTGTAGCCGATTATCAGCGTCGCGTACGCCATGACGAGCAATCCAAAGTAGTAGCCCCACGTCAGGTCTATGTAGACCATAACCACAGTCACCAAACCGGAGATGAGGTAGAAGCCCATCACGGCGTAGGTGGCGGTGGCACGCATCTCCATGTGCTCCTCCGTCTTGGGGTTGAAGAAGTCGTCCCACCTCATCGATCCCTCGGAGAAGAAGCCCGCCAGCGTCTTCGTCCTGCCCACCTTGACGACGTTTGTGTCGACGAATCCCACGTCCGGGATATATTTCCTCTTGGCGAACTGTAACTCGCTCGGTTTTTCACCCAGCTCGCCCTTCCCCCTGAGGTTCAGCGCTACGATGGCGACCCCGACCGCGGCGATTATCACCACCGAGGTTACAATGATGAGTATATTATCCATATATAATATTCTCCAAGATGAATAATTAAAACATTTAATTAATGTAATGTGGAGATTACACGCAGTAGCGTCGAAATGATCGCGACTCCGAATAATCTTGGCTATACAATATTCGTAGCCTCATTAAGTGATGGTTTAAATCCTAGTGCCGGGGGATGACTACACAAATAATGTGTCATAGGGAGAGCGGCTTCTCTAAAATTCGTCTAGATTGCCCTCAGGTTCTAGGGAAACTTGTCGATGGGTGTGGATTAAACTCTAATGTATGGTAAACGTCTCAGGGACATTCTGGTCGGCTCCCCCCTCCCCACGAAAGAAGCCGACGAAATAACACTGAATAATTACCAAGCCCTCGCAGCACTCTCACCCGACGCCCTGTCATCGATCGCTTACGCGAACGAGGAGCTTTTCCTCGCGCTCGTCATGGCTGGCGCCGCCGGTCTCTCAATGTCCTTCAGCCTCGGAGTCGCCATAGTCGCCATTCTCGTGATCCTCACGATATCCTACTATCAGACGATTCAGGGCTACCCCTCGGGGGGGGGCTCATGGATCGTGGCGAGGGAGAACCTAGGTAAGCATGCGGGACTGATAGCCGCGGCTGCGCTCATGATCGACTACCTACTCCTAGCCGCCGTCAGCCTGACCTCCGGCGTACAGGCTATTGCCTCCGCCTTTCCCTTCCTCTGGCCCCATCGAGTGCTGCTCTCACTCCTGATATTAGGCATGATTGCGCTCGTCAATCTCAGGGGTACACGGGAGACGGGGAACGCGATAGCTATCCCCGTGTATCTTTTCCTCTTCACCTATCTGCCCATGCTGACTTATGGTCTTATACGTGCGGTGATAGATGGACCCGGCGATCTCGCCGCTATTGCTCCCCCCGCCCTTGAGCCGCTGACCCTCGTGCTGATCCTGCACGCGTTCGCGACCGGTTGCACGGCGCTGACCGGCGTCGAAGCCATAAGCAACGCCGTGCCCATGTTCAAACAGCCCAAGTCGAAGAACGCCGGAAAGACCCTCGTAGTCCTATCAGTTCTCGTTGGTCTGCTCTTCCTCGGAAGCATAGGGTTGACGCAGTACTTCGCCGTCGTCCCCTCCAGCAACGAGACCATCCTATCCGCCCTCGCGCGAAGGGTACTCGGGGACGGTCCATTATACCTCCTCATACAGTTCTCGACGCTCTTGATCCTAGCCGTCGCCGCCAACACGAGCTTCACCGGATTCCCACGCGTGGCCGCGCTACTCGCCCACGACAGCTTCATCGCCAGGCAGCTCTCCTTCCTCGGTGACAGGCTTGTCTTCGATAACGGGATACTACTGCTCTCGGCGGCCACGGCGTTTCTCATCATAATATTTGGCGGCGAGGCGCATGCCCTCGTGCCACTATTCGCCGTCGGCGCCTTCCTCGCCTTCACGCTGTCCCAAATGGGGATGGTCGTCCACTGGTGGCGGTTGAAGGGCGCGAACTGGAAGCTGAAGTCCCTCATTAACGGGTTGGGCGCCGTTGTTACTGGTTCCGCACTCTGCATCATTAGTTATAGCAAGTTCTGGGACGGCGCGTGGATCACGTTTCTCCTCATCCCCAGCTTCGTGTTTGGCTTCCTTCGAATACGGAAACACTACGAGGACTTCGACGAGCAGATGTCCCCCGAGAACCTCAAGTCATCCATATCTTGGGACTACGTAACGTCCCTTCAGAGGGCGGCCATACCCGTCGCCCACATTAACAAGGGGACCATCGACGCCATCGCCTTCGCCCGCCTAATCGCCCGGGAGGTCGTGGGTGTACACGTCGAGCTGGAGGAGGGCAACGGCGTCGGCCTCAAAGAGGCGTGGGAGCACCTCTGGCCGAACATCCCCCTCCACATCATCAGGACCCCCTACCGGTCCATAGCCGACCCCCTCCTCACGTTCCTCGAAGGGATAGACGAGGAGGCGGACGACGGACAGTTAACTGCAGTCGTCCTACCCGCCTTCGTGACCGCGAAGTGGTGGCAGTCATTCCTGCACACTCAGACGACCCTGCAGATTAGACGCGCCGTGAACGACGCTAACCGCACATCCGGCTACAACAGGACGATAGTGGAGGTCCCATACCTCCTCGAAAAATGAATTGGACGATTTGTAGAAGTGATAAGAAAATTGGTGAGCGTGTGGGACCTCTTCGGTCCCAACGGCGTTTAACTGGCTTCAAGCATGGCAGATGCTTGAACCGCGATCGCGTTATCGGCGATCAAATAAAAATATATGGCTGGATAATAATGATGGTATATACATTTTATATTCAATATAAATACGATAATTATTAAACCTATTATATAAGGACTAAATCGAAAATGTATATACGATGATCTTGTCTCCCCCCTGAGTTGAGAACATGGCAGACAAAGGAATGACCCTTGCAATAGTGTTACTGGTCGCAGGTCTCATCGTCGGAGGCGGCATAGGATACTTCGCCGCCCCCGCAAAGGAAGTCGTCGTCGAAGGAAGCGGCTCAACCGTCATCCAGACAGTGACGGAGGCCCCGCTCAAGGGCAAGACGATCAAACTCGGCTACATCGCATCAGACACAACCGGTCTAGAGACTGGAAAACCATACTACGAGCAGATGATCGCCCCTGACATCAACGCATGGGCTGAGACACTGGGTTACGACACCCAGTTCACATACCTCGTCGACAACGCCGATGGTCAGGCCAACATCCACCTCGAGAAGGTCCAGGGCTTCAAGTCAACTGGAGTCACAATCTTCACGGGAGGACTCTGGTCGAGCCAGGCTCAGTCGGCTCTAAGCTACTGTAACTCCAACGGCATGCTCATGTGGAGCACATCTTCTACATCCCCCACGCTCGCAATTGCGAACGACAACCTCTTCCGCATGTGCACCGCTGACAC
>DUKA01000211.1 GCA_013329615.1 Candidatus Bathyarchaeota archaeon | reverse complement strand
TTCCAACGCGCCGACGAGATCAGGCGCAGGGGACGCTACATTGACAAAGAGTAAGATCTGGTTCGCCACAGGCAACAGGCACAAGGTACAGGAGGCGGAGGAGGTCCTCGCCCCATACGGCATCAAGCTCGAACACTACCCCCTCGAACGCGTCGAGATACAGGCGGACGACCCAGCCAACATCGCCGCCTACAGCCTCGCGCAGGTAGACGACCCCCGCCCCATGTGCGTCGAGGACGCGGGCGTCGCCGTCGACCGCTGGGGAGGCTTCCCCGGACCCTACAGCAGCTACGTCCTCGAACGCCTCGGCAACCCCGGAATACTCAAACTCATGCAGGGGGAAACCAACCGGAAGGCGCACTACGTCTCCGCCGTCGCCTACCGTGACGAGTCGGGCGTCCGCATCTTCCGCGGCACGGTCGAAGGCGATATAGCCCAGAGCATCCGCGGCACCAACGGCTTCGGCTACGACCCCATCTTCATCCCCACCGAGGGCGACGGCAGCACCTTCGGCGAGATGCCCCCCGAGGCGAAGAACGCCATCAGCCACCGGGCGCGAGCCTTCCGCGCCCTCGCCGAGTGGCTCACACAAAATTAGTAAAGTTTTTTAAACCACTCAGAGCCTTACACTGACGCATTCCAGCAAGGCGAACGATATGGTCGGCAAACTAACAAGCATGCGGGGGCGCTCCCTCAGCCAGAGGCCCGTCTCCAAGAGGCCACCCACCTGGGTGGTCTACCAGCCAGACGAGGTCAAGGCACTCATCATAAACCTATCGAGGGAAGGACGCAAGCAGAGCGAGATCGGAAACACCCTCCGCGACGAGCACGGCATACCACTCGTCAAGCCCATAGTCGGCTACGGCATCCGCAAGGTGCTTGTAGAGGCCGGCCTCGCCACGACGATACCCGAGGACCTCTACAACCTCATGGTACGCGCCACGAGGATGAAGCGCCACATGGAGCGCAACCACAAGGACTACGGCAACAAACGCGGCCTCCAGCTCACGGAGTCGATGATCTACAGGCTCACAAAGTACTACAAGAGCAAGAACATCCTGCCGAAGGACTGGAACTACAGGGACGAGATCGTCACCATCTAGACTGACCCGGCATGGAGCCCCCAAGGGAGTTTTTATCCTCCTTCAAGCCGGCAGCCGACCTTTTCAAATCACACGCCGAGCGTGGCTCCATCATACGCATCCTCACCCATAACGACGCGGACGGCGTCTCTAGTGGTGGCATCCTGAGCAAAGCCGCGAAGAGGATGGGTGCACCCTTCAAGACCACGGTGGAGAAGCGCCTCGACGAGCCGATGCTCAGGGGCGTGGCAGAGGAGAAGCCCGGCCTCGTGGTGTTCACCGACTTCGGCTCGGGCTACCTCGAACTCGTCGGGAAGGCGCTCCCGGACGTTGACGCAATAATACTCGACCACCACATGCCCTCGGGGGAGGCGCCACAGCACGCCGTGCAGGTGAACCCTCTGCTCCACGGCATCGATGGCTCACGGGACATCGCCGCGAGCGGTGTCAGCTACATCTTCGCCAAGACACTCGATCCCCGCAACGTCGATTTGGCTCCCCTCGGCCTCGTTGGGGCGCTGGGCGACCAGCAGGACAAGGGGGAGAAGAAGAGCCTCAAGGGCGTAAACATCCTCATCGAGGAGGAGGCGATCGCCGCGGGACTGCTCTCGAAGAGCGTCGACCTCATCTTCTACGGTCACGAGACGCGCCCGGTGGCGCGCGCCATCGCCAACACGACGACGCCCTTCATCCCCGGCCTAAGTGGCAGGGAGGACAGCGCCGTCGCCTTCCTTAACCACATAGGAATCCCACTGAAGACGGGGGACAGGATGAGGAGCCTCAGTGACCTCGACGAGGAGGAGAAGAGGAAGCTTTTCAGCGCCTTGAGCAGCCACATGGTGGCGCAGGGCTGCGACGCCAAGACCGTACACAACCTCATCGGCACCGTCTACACCTTCAAGAAGGAGGAGGTCACCACGCCCATGCGCGACGGGCGCGAGTACTCCAGTCTGCTAAACGCGTGCGCCCGCATGAGGCGTCCCAGCCTCGGCATAGGCATCTGCCTAGGCGACCGCGGAGAGGCTATGAAGGACGCCGAGCAGACCGTTGACGAGTACCGCAGGAAGATTGGCGGCTACCTCGACTGGGTCAGGACCGGCGACAGGATCAAGGAGATGGGCGCCATCTACGTCCTCAGCGCCGGCACAGACATAGACGAGAACATAGTAGGCGTGGTCTCAAGCATACTCCTCGGCCAAGGGATCCTCAAGAGCACGAAGCCCATCGTCTCCGCCGCCAACAGCGACGACGGCACAGTGAAGATAAGCTCGAGGATCGCCGAGGGCACCGCGTACATGGGTATACACCTCGGCAAGATTATGCAGGAGGCAGCCGGAGGAGTCAAGGGCGCGGGCGGGGGCCACGACAACGCAGCCGGAGCATTCATACCCCAGGGCACAGAATCCGAGTTCATGAGGAGGGTCGACGAACTTGTCGCCAAACAGTGGAGCGCAAGCTGAACTAACCCTACGCTACCCCGATTAGGAGACCGCAAGGGCAGTCGCCGAGGCGGTGAGCCCCGATAACTATCAGGCACCCGAGGGCATGGAGGTCTCCGTCGGGCGCAGGGAGATGGAGATAGACGTCTACATCAGCTGCCCCAAGGGTGTCGGCAGCCTCATCCAGACTCTTGATGATCTGCTTAGCTGCCTCGCCGCGGCGGAGAAGGCCATTGGCGTCCTCCCATGATGCTATGGTGTGTGTTAGTTTCTTTCGGCGCTTTCATGGATGGGGGGTTAGACATGTCGGCTGGTTGCCATCCTTGTTGGCGCGTGGGAGGGGGGGCTTCCGCTGTTTTAGTCCCGATTGGTGTAAGTAGCTACCTCTTACATATTCCGTTTTTTCCAATCGCGTTTTTCATCGGGGCTCATTTTTACCTCCTTTTTGTTATCGGGGTCTCAGAACTGCTTATTTGACGTATTATTTCTTATTTTTTTTACGAATTATGTCTCTTTTTCTCTTTTNNCGTATTATTCCTTAGGTTTTCTTTTTATTTATCTTTTTTTTTCTTATTAATTCTTATTTTTTCTGCGTTGGTTCGCTACTCGTCGGTTCTCCTCCCTGTTAGTGGTGGATGAGGCTCGATTTTGGAGCTTATTTGTAGTCATCTCGAGTTATTTCGATTATAGTTTAACAAATGGTGACGATGATGGTTTTTAACCAGAAAAACGGCTCCTTGGCATCCTGTAGAGAAAGGTATAAATTAGCGCCGAGCAGTTGCATGGTGCTGAAAATAGGAGAGATTCGATAGATTGTCTAAGGCCGTCAAGGACAAATGGCGTAGGAAGGAATGGTACGACATCATCCTCCCACGCTACTTCGGCGAGACCAAGGTCGGTGAGACACCCGCCGAGGAGGGGCATCTCCTCAACGGCCGCGTCTTCGAGACGACCCTCGCACAGATCACGGGGGACTTCAGTCAGGAGTACATTAAGATGTACTTCCAGGTCGCGGGCGTCGAGGATCACAAGGCGTCGACAGTCTTCAAGGGGCATGAGTATCTGCGCGACTACCTCCGCAGTCTCGTCCGCCGCAGGAGCACGAAGGTAGACGGGATATACCGCGTTACCACGACCGATGGCTACAAGGTCAAGATCATACTCTGTGCGCTGACTCAGGTGAGGATCAAGTCGAGCCAGGAGCATGAGATACGCGCCATAATGACGGGCATAATCGCGGAGAAGGCGAAGACCCTCACATTCGACCAGCTCGCCCACGAGATGGTGCTCGGCAAGCTCGCTAGCGACGTCTACAGTCAGGCGAAGAATGTGACGGCTCTCCGCCACGTCGGCGTCAGGAAGAGCGAGCTCCTCGCCCTGCCAGTCGGTGGAGCTGTGGTGGCTCCGGTCGAAGTCGTCGTAGAGACGACGGAGACCGCTTAACCGAGCCTCTAATCGGGGAAAAGAATCCCCGTTAAACTTCTATCAAACTCATGAAAGGGGGAGGGGGCCCCTAAATGACTCGTTTCTCGAGATCCGTTCCCGAAAAGGGCTTACGGAATTCTCCAGATCTTGATCGAAAATGTACAAAAAGGTACATTGACTGCGCCAAAAATGAGCGAAAAGGTACGTGAAGTGTGGGGTTTTATGCGACATAGATGGCGGGGCGGTAGGGTTTTGCGCGGTTCGCCCTCTTCGCGGGGTCCTCGATCCATGGGTCGCTCTCCCCTGAGACGGTGACGTCGCAGCTGAACTCGGCGCGGAGGAAGCGTTCAGCGTCTTGTATGAGTGTGGTTTCGTTGACGTGGCCCATCTCGCGGCGCAGTTTGAGCGTCGCCTCGGGTAGCTTCTTGACCTCGTCGACGAGTGTCCTCGCGTAGGCTGGGACCTCCTTCTGCTTGGTTTTCATCTCCTCGTCCTTGAATGCCTCGCGGATGAGGGCGCCTATGTCGACGTTGCCCTTCGTCTGCATATTCATCGCCTTCTCTAGCATCTTCCACTTCCAGTTGTCGGCGGTGTAGAAGTGGATGGTCGTGGGCTTGATGCCGGTGACCTTGGTAATGTTGGCGACGTCATCGGTACATGTCTTTATGATGGTCTCTAGCTCCTCGGCGTCCTCCCTTACGGCGGCGCCGTCGACCTCTGGCCACTTGGCGAAGGCAGCGAAGCCCTCGTTTCCCATCTGCTCCCACAGCTCCTCGCATAGGTGGGGCGTAAAGGGTGCCAGCATCCTGACCTGTGTGTCGAGTACGGTCCACTCGACGTGGCTTATCGCCTTGCGTCGCTCCTCGTGTGTCCTGTCGCCTGCGACGCGCTTCAGGTACCATGATAGGTCGCCTTCTAGGTCGTATGTGGCGGCGTGTATGGTCTTCCTGACCTTTAGCTCGTTCATCGCCTCGTTGGCGTCGGCTATGTGGCTCTGGAGCCTGCTGAGCATCCAGAGGTCTATCTCCTGCAGCTCGTATGCGCCGTCTTGTTTCTCGGAGATGATCCTCTGGGCGCGCGCGTATAGTCCCTCTAGTAGTCCCATCATGCTCTTGGCTAGTTCGGGGCTGAAGTCGGCGTCCTTGAGGGGCTCGGCTGTTATCATGAGGCTGAGCCTGAGTGGGTCTGCGCCGAAGCGGTCGATGGCGTTGACGAGGGGGATGATGTTGTTCATGCTCTTGCTCATCTTGGCCCCCTCCATGAGGACGGAGCCGTTTACGAAGATGCCCTGCGGCCAGTTTTCCTTGCCCCAGACGGCGTTGTGTATGAAGACCATGAATGTGAGGTGGTTGGGTATGAGGTCCCTTCCGCTGTGGCGGGCGTCCATTGGGTAGAAGTAGCTGAACTCGTTGCGCAGTTCCTCTATCTTCTCCATGGGGATGCCGGTGGTGGCCTTGACCTTGACTGGGGTGCCGATTCCCAGGAAGATGTAGTCCCAGAAGGCTTCCGACAGCTGCTCTGGTTTTGGCTTGATCTGGTTGATTCCCTTGATGACGGTGTAGTACGCCATGTAGATTGTGGAGTCTGATAGGGATTCGATGATCCAGTCTGGCGCCCATGGTAGGCGTGTGCCCATCCCCGCCTTGCGTGCGCATGCCTTCGCCTTGAGCCAGTCGACGACGTTGAGGAACTCCTGCTTGAGTTCGCGTGGGACTATCTCCGCCTCGTTGATGTTCTCGCGTGCGAGCTTCTTCCACGCCTCTTCGCCGTAGTTGATGAACCACTGGTTTTCGAATATCTTGACGACTACCTCGGTTCCGCAGCGGCATTTGACGGGTTCGATCATCTCGTACATGGTGGCGGCGTTGTTGTTGGCGACGAGGTCGTTCTTGACGGCCTCCTTGGCGGCTTGTACGCTTAGTCCGACGTACTGCTTCGTGTTGCCCCTCATCTTTCCGGCGTGGAACTCGGCGCTGTAGATCTCCTTCGTCGCCTTCTCTAGGTCGGGGCTGTTCTGGTCGGTGATGTGCATCTTGTTGACGATGTCTACGGCGGGTGATTCGCCGTAGCCGGGTAGCTCGATGACGCTGATGGGTTCTAGTTCGGCGATGTCGTTGTGTTTTATGGTGTAGGCTTCGGGGTTTGCCTTGGTTTCGCGTTTTAGTTGTTCTAGTGCGACGTAGTCGAATGGGGCGTGTGCTGGGACGCTCATGACGACGCCGGTTGCGTTGCGTGGGTCGACGAATGGGGCGGGGAAGATGGTGATCTCCTTTCCTGTGGCGGGGTTTGTCAGCGTCTGCCCGATGAGTTGTGCTCCCTTGAACTCGGTTGCGACCTGTACCTTGTGGCCCAGCATGCCGAGCTTCTTGGCGGCTTCGGCGCTGATGACCCATGTTTCGCCGTCTACGTCTGCTTCGACGTATGTGGATTCGGGGTTGAGCCACATGTTGGTGACTCCGTAGATGGTCTCGGGGCGTAGGGTGGCTGCTGGGAAGACGGTGTCGCCCTTCTTGAATTTGATTAGTGTGAACTCCTCGATCTCGGGTTCTTTGTCGCCTATTGTGTCGTGTTGTCCGACGGGGTTTCCGCAGTGTGGGCACCAGCCGACTGGGTGGCTTCCCTGCGTGATGTAGCCCTTCTGGCGGAGTTTGGCGAATTGCCACTCGATGAACTTGCTGTAGTAGGGGTCGACTGTTGTGAAGGTGCGTCGCCAGTCGATGCTGTAACCGATTTTCTTCATGCCGGCTTTGATCTCGTTGGCGAAGTAGGTCGCCATGGCGACTGGGGTCTCGAGTACGGCTAGTTTGGCTTTGGGGATTCCGTATAGGTTGAGGAATGTGTCTACGAGGGCTGGGTCTCTTTCCTTGAGGCGTTCGACCATGGCGAATAGGGGTGTTCCTGTGAAGTGCCAGGCCATTGGGAAGAGGACGTTGTAGCCTCTCATGCGCATGTAGCGGGCGTGGACGTCGGTTAGGGTGTAGGTTCTTCCGTGTCCGATGTGTTGTGGGCTGTTGGGGTAGGGGTAGGCGACGGTTAAGTAGTACTTTGGTTTGTCTGGGTCAGGATCGGTCTCGAAGGCGGATGCTTCTGCCCAGCGTGTCTGCCACTTCTTTTCTAGTTGTTTCCAGTCGACCATTTGGTGTAGCCTCTGTCCTTGGTGATTGTTTGGTGGCTTTGTGGTTAAAGGTTATGAGCAATGTGTGTTGCGTAGGGTTTTCGGCGTTGGCTGCTTTCGTCCTTCATGGCGCTTCTTTATTAAAGGTTGGGTGTTGGTTGGTCGCGGGTTCAAGTTTATCGGTGCAGCGTTTTTACCCGTTCTTGTTCCTCGTCCGAGGGGGGCGTGTTTTTCCCCACCCTCGGCGGTCTGGTGTGGCTCTAGCTGTGATCCTGTAGCTGTATAATACGACCCCTCTTTTTCATATGCGAGGTGTGGATTCTGTTCGAGGTCGTTGTTGAGGAAGCGTATTATTTT
>DUKA01000164.1 GCA_013329615.1 Candidatus Bathyarchaeota archaeon | reverse complement strand
GCGTCTCGAGGGCGACACCCCGGGAAATCAACGAACACGGAAAGCATCTGCGCGTTAACCCCGAGAGCCTCGTGTACGCCAGCCGCATGTCAGCCAAGGTGGACAGCGCCGCCGTCCAGGATGGCTACCAGCTCTACCACCACTGCTTCCTCTTCGACGAGGGTGGCGAGTGGATAGTGATCCAGCAGGGGATCAACCAGAAGAGGGCGGATGCGCGCCGCTACCACTGGCCGCTGGAGCACAACGGCTTCATCGACGAGCCGCAGGGCGCCATACTCTGCGACACCCGCCTCCCCCGCGTCCTCGACATGACAGATTCCGTCAGCGCCGAGAACAGGAAGGCGTGCGTGGACATCGTCAAGGAGAACCCGGGGAGACTCAGAAAGGCCATTCTGACCCCCGTCCCTGCGAAGCAGAGGCGCCTCGACGCGTGGAACGGCGCGGGTGAGCGGGAGCAGCTCGTCATGCCCCGCTGCGTCAACTGGGACACACTCCGCGAGGTCTACGAGTTCCAGCCCCGGGGCTACGAGGAACTCGTCGCCTTCAAGGGAGTCGGACCCGCGACGATCCGCGGCCTGAGCCTCGTCGCCGAGCTCATCTACGGGGAGCGTGCGAGCTGGGAGGATCCTGTGAGGTTCAACTTCGCCTTCGGCGGCAAGGACGGCGTGCCCTTCCCCGTCGACAGGCGCGCCATGGACGAGGCCGTCGACGTGTTAAAAACGGGGATATCATCCTCGAAGGTAAGGGATGAGGAGAAGACGCGCGCCTTCGCGAGGCTTAGGCGGTGCGTCCCACCTATTCCAGATTTTAGAAAATAAAAAATCCAGAGGAGAGGTTAGAACCTCTTCTGTGGTCTCCCGTTGCGATCAGTGGGCTTGGGGTGGATCACGCGTGTCGTGTAGTGGCTGCGAACCTTCAGGCTTGAGCCCTTGCCCTTCCTGAGCGTGGACTTTTCGAGCTTGGGTGTCTGTGCCCTCACCTTTCCCGCCTTCGTTAGCGAACCGTGTGTCGGTATTCTTTTTTCACCTCCGTTTGCTTGATGCCGATGATTTTGTGCCCTGTCAGGGCCTCGTCGAAGCCGTTGCTATACTGTGATGTAGGGTCTGGCTGTGACCCAGAGATAGATCGTGGATGTCCCGTCTCCGCCCGCTTACGGCTCTTTTCGGCTAGCCGTGTGGTCGAGCGTCTCCAAAATCACATAATAGTAAAGGTGGAGAGGCGTTAAAAACGTTCTCTTTTCGGCTGGAAATATTTTTTTCTTTGGATTATTCGAAAAATAAACCGATAAAATTGGCGTATAAGGAAAAATGAGTCTGTTTCTAGGCTTTTATGGCTTGGTTGATCACGTATGCGAAGTCTTTGGGACTAGCACCCGTCATCCTCGTCTTGTGGCTTGTGAAGAAGCTCACGACGGTGGCCTCCACGTGGGCGGCGGGCTCTGCCTTGAAGCCTGTGAGCTTTGACTCCAGTTCCTCCAAGTCGGTCTCGGGCTCCATGAAGAAGTCGCCACTGAGCTGGAGGGACATGATCCTGCCGTTCTCGATCTCTAGTTTGGCTCTGAGGAGTTTGCCGCCGGGGACCTTGTACTCGAATCTCTTCACCGCGGCTACCTCCTGTATATCCACGCCCTGCTCGCGTAGCGTTCCCTGAACTGCTTCACGAGCTCCTGCTCGTAGGGCGTCAGTTCGCTCTTCACTAGCTCGGCATTGAGCGCCTTCCTGTACCCCTTTTCGAGGGCGTCTCTGACCTCGGGGAAGCCTATCTGGCGGCCGAGGAGGCGGCGTATGGTGGTGATGCGTTCCTCTGCCTGCTGTATCATCTTGTCGCTGAGCTTCTCCTTCGATATCTTGAGTGCGCCGAACATCTGCTTGGCGTCGAAGTCGACTAGGAGGGTGCCGTGGTGGAGGACTGCGCCGTAGCGCCTGATCTGGGCGTTGCCGCTGATCTTCTTCCCGACCACGACGATGTCGTTGATCGGCTTGAAGTCTGCCTTTATCCCGAGGACGTTGAGGGCGTCGATTATGCCCTGGCAGAGCAGGTGGTAGGACTCGATGGGGTCGGTGCTTACCCGTGGGTCGTCCTCCTTCAGGATGACGCTATACGTGATCTCGCCGGTCTCGCTGTTGAGGACGGCGCCGCCGCCGCTTATGCGTCGGTTGAGGTTGAAGCCGAATCGGTTCAGCGCTTCGAGGTTGACCTCGTCCTCGACGCTCTGGAAGTAGCCGAGTGTGACGGCGCTGGGCTTCCACATGTAGAACCTGAGTGTGTCGGGGACCTTACCCTCCCCGCGTGCCTTGGTTATGGCCTCGTCTACGGCCATGTTGGTGTAGGCGTCGTTTACCTTGAGGTCGAGGAACCTGAATCTCTGCGGCAAGCCTGGTCGGTTCTAGGGTGGTTTGAAGGGTGATAAAAAGGGTTGGAGGGTCACCAGCGGTCGACGTGGAGTACTTCGTTGACCGGGCGCCTGGGTCTTGGTGGTGGGTCCTGGGCGGGGTATCCGACGGGTATCATAGCCACGGGGCGGATGCCCTTTGGGAGCCCGACTGCCTCGGCTGCCATCCCCTCGTCGAAGGCTCCTATCCAGCAGGTTCCCAGTCCGTTGTGTGTGGCGGTGAGCATTATGTTCTCGACTGCGGCCGCGGTGT
The DNA here is from genome assembly GCA_013329615.1 of Candidatus Bathyarchaeota archaeon. Taxonomy (GTDB): domain Archaea; phylum Thermoproteota; class Bathyarchaeia; order TCS64; family TCS64; genus UBA8941; species UBA8941 sp8941u. The sequence goes on along the minus strand of DUKA01000164.1, from coordinate 1,741 downwards.
CCTGGAGGCAGTAGAGTTTCTCCCCCCTGTCGCCGTAGCGGGGCGTGGTCCTTGCGGCTTCTGTGCAGACCACTATCACGACGGGGGCGGAGGCTATGAAGGATTGCCCGTGTGCCGCCTCGACGAGCGCCTCCTTCACGGATTTGTCCTTGACGGCTACGAAGCCCCACGGCTGCATGTTCCCGGCGCTGGGCGCGCTGATGGCGGCCTTGATGAGGGTCTCTACATCCTCGTCGCTCAGCCCCTTCGCGGTGTATGCGCGTATGCTCTTCCTCTTTAGTATGGCCTCGGGTATCTCCAAAATCTCACCTGTGAAGGCTTGGGGTCGGCGCCTTATATCGGCTGCTGCCCGCGCCGCCTGTTCACGTAGAACATGAAGCCTATGGCGGCGGAGAGGCCGACCGCGAGGAGTATCATTGTGGGCTGTATCCACGCCGCCTGCACGCCCTCGGCGGTCTCGACGGAGGTGATGTAGATGTCGGAGGAGATTATCCGGTCACGCGTCTCGGCACCCACCCCAGTGTAGGACTGGGAGGATATCTTGAGGGCTGTGACGACGGGCGCTGAGTACTGTGGCGCCTTCCCTATCATCTTGATGGGGTCGCTGTCGCTGACGAGTGTGAGGTCGATGGGTATCCAGCCCCACGGCGGTGTGTATACCATCGCCCAGCCGTGCCACGCCAGCCCCGTCTCCTTTATGGAGAGATGACCATCCCACACGGTGTCGTCGCCGGTTATCCCCGAGTTGAAGACGACGCCCACCTCAAGGTAGGCTGGTATCCCGAGGCTCCTGAGCATGCTGATGAGGAGTATCGACTGGTCGTCGCAGTCTCCCTGCCTGATGGCGAGCGTATCGTCGGGGTACATCGGCACCTCGTGGTTGAAGTATGTCACGTTGGCGCTGAACCATTTGACCAGGCGCGCCACCTTGCCGAGGACCGTCAGCTCGGAGGCCGTCAGGCTGCTGGCGAGTGCCGCTATCTGGGTGTCGTTCGCCCAGAACGTGTCCGTCGAGGAGGTGTACTCGGAGACGAGTGAGGAGGGGATGTCTGCCACTGTGCCCGCCGATGACGTGCTCAGGGTCGGCGCCTGCGCGTCGGATGACTCGATCCTGTATGCGACCGTGAGGGTGATCTTTCCTCCGGGCTGGATCGTCAACCCGATGTTTGGGTCGGAGAACATGTTGCCGTCCTCGTCCGAGTATGGTGTCCCGAGTGAAGGGGAAGTGGATGTGACCGTTATCGTCTGGTACTCGTTGTTGATGAATAGTGGGACTGCCACGTCGTCCTTCTGGAGCGTGACCGGGGTGGTGCCCTTGTTTTCGAAGGTGTAGGTCTGTGTGTACTCGTAGGTCGAGGTCGCCGCGTGCGCGGGGGTCATCTGGGTTAGCAGTATGATCAGGATTAGAAGCGGTGCGGCCCTTTGTGCCCTCATCCTCGGCCTCTTCTTGTCTGCGGATGCGCCGCTTAAACAGTTTACTAAAGGGGGCTAGGTTTTCTGGACCTTCTCCCAGTCCTTGGCGAAGATGCGTAGCCCGTCGTCGGTGAGGGGGTGGCTTAGCATCTTCTCGATGATGTCTGGGGGGATGGTGGCGACGTGTGCCCCCATGCGGGCGGAGTCGGTGACGTGGCGGGGGTGCCTGATGCTTGCGACGATGAGCTTGCTCGGCAGGTCGTAGTTGTCGAGGATGTCCATGACTTCCTCGATGACCTCCATTCCGTCTTGGCCCCTGTCGTCGAGG
>DUKA01000153.1 GCA_013329615.1 Candidatus Bathyarchaeota archaeon | reverse complement strand
CCCTAATAGATGACGCCACGCGGAGGATGGATCGGGTCCTCAACACCCACTTCTACTCAAATCCTTGGAGAAGCCACATCGTCGAGCTGATGAGGGGGCACACGACCTCCGACGAGACGATGACCAGCGTCGGGGTCTTCATGAGGTCCATAGGCATGCTCCCGCTCGTTGTGAGTAAGGAGAGTACTGGCTTCATCTTCAACAGGGTGTGGCGCGCCGTGAAGAGGGAGTGCCTCCACCTCGTCGACGACGGCATAGCATCCTACGAGGACGTCGACAGGGCCTGGATGAGCTACTACGGCACAAAGATGGGGCCATTCGGGTTGATGGATAAAGTCGGACTCGACGTCGTAAGGGACATCGAGAACGTGTACTACGGCGAATCTGGCGACCCCCGGGACGCGCCGCCGAGGCTGCTCCTCGACAAGATCGAGAAGGGTGAGCTCGGGGTCAAGACGGGAAAGGGGTTCTACTCGTACCCAAACCCGGCGTTCCTCGACTCGGGCTTCATCGAACCATAACTAGGCGAGGCTCATCCCACTCGTTTGTTGCGGGACCTCAGTATGTCGACCATGAGGCCATCCCGCCACTCCTCCAGCTCGTCGTAACTGTGGCTCTTCACCGACGGCAATTCGTGCACTCCCTCGATCGCCTTCTGCACGGCGGACTCGGGGGTCTCCGTCCACTTCGCCATCGTCTCAAGCCACTTCGCCTTCGAGACGTCAATGTGCTTCAACAGGTACTCGATGCCGCCCCTGCCGCCTCCGAGATGGTACGTGAGGTAGGGACCCATGATAGCCCACCTCAGGCCGGGCCCATTCACGATGGCCTTGTCCACGTCCTCGACAGATGCGACCCCCATATCCACGAGATTCAGGGCCTCGCGCCAAAGCGCCGCCGACAGCCTGTTTGCGATGAAGCCGGGAACCTCCTTCTTTAACACGACAGGGACCTTGCCTATGTTTTCCATGAGTTCGTAGGTCTTTTTGACGGTTTCTTGGGATGTGAGGTTGCCTGGCGAGATCTCCACGAGGGGGACCAAGTAGGATGGGTTCCATGGGTGGGAGACTATGCAGCGCTCGGGGTGCCTCTTGGCTGCCTTCTGTATCTCAGACATCATGAGGCCGGAGGAGCTGCTCGACAGGATGACGCGCCGGTTAGCGGTTTCGTCCATCTTGGCGTAGACTTCCTTCTTCGCCGGGTAGCTCTCGAAGACGGACTCCTGAACGAAGTCGGCGCCGCCCACCGCCTCGGCCATGTTCGTCGTCGTGCTCAGCCGCTTGGATGCCCTCTCGGCGCCCTTCGCGAGCCCCGCCTCCTCGAGGAAACGCATCTTGCTCTTGGTCCTCTCCAAGGCATCCCCTAGGACCTTCTCGTTCACGTCGACCAGTGTGACCTTGTAGCCCGCGAGGGCGAAGAGGCTGGCCCAACCTTGGCCTACGAGCCCGCTACCGACGCAGGCGATCTTTTTTACTTCATTGATCAACCGAAAAACTCTCCCGCGTGTGTCTAGCGTTTCTTTAGGCCGAGGATCTTCCTCGTCTCGGTGGGGTCGGCAATGGGTCTCTCGAGTTCCTTGGCAATGTTGGTCATCTTCTTGACGAGGTCAGCGTTGCTCTTCGCGAGTTCGCCCTTGCGGAGGAAGACATTGTCCTCGAATCCGACTCTGACGTGGCCGCCCTGTATCATCGCTGCGGTACACATGGGTATCTCGTTCCTGCCGAGGGCGCAGACGCTCCACGTCCACGTCGGGGGTATCTGGTCGAGGCTGTAGATGAGGCTCTTCATCGTCGGCAGGAATCCCGTCCTCCCGACCATGACGAATTGGATGTGTAGGGGTTCGGGGACGATCTTCTTCTCAGCGATCTTCACGCAGGTGTTGATCATGCCGGTGTCGTAGACCTCGTGCTCTGGCTTGACCCCTGCCTCGCGCATGTAGCCGCACCACCTCTCGATCATGGGCACCGTGTTCAGGAAGACGTCCCCCGTTGGGTGGTCCGCCCACCTGTTGATTGTCCCCATATTGAGGCTCATCATCTCCTCCCCGAGCAGGCACTTCTCCTTCACGAGGCGATCCCAGACCTCAACCGGGTTCCCCACTCTGCCTCCGCCGGTGGTGACGTTGATGACGACGTCGATCCTGTCGCGAATCGCCTTGATGTATTCCTTCAGGACGGGGTTGGGGTCACCCGAGTACGCCTCACCGGTCTCGGGGTCCTTAGCGTGCAGGTGCACTATGGACGCCCCCGCCTCGACGCTCTTGACAACCTCCTCAACCATCTCGTCGACGGTCTTGGGAACGTAGGGCGTATCCTTCCTTGAAACGTACTCGCCGCCCGAGACGGCGGCAGTGATTATCAGTTTCTCCAAGCAAACACCTGTCTTAGAGGACTGGTCAATCTTCTAATAGAAGTTTTCAGTCAGTCACGCATAAAACAAGTAACTGAAAAAAGGTGCGCGTAGGGAGGTTTACTTCTTCGCCTTGGTGAGGACCTCGTAGGCGGTGAGGCACATCGCCTTGGAGCAGGTCACCATCTCGTCGATGCGTACGTGCTTCTCGACCTCGTCGGGGTAGCCGCGTGGGCCGTAGAGGCAGCACTCTATGCCCGCCTTGGCGAGGTGGGCGGTGTCGTTCCCACAGTAGCTGCGCGGTGGGACAGCTCCGACCTTTACCGGGTAGTTGCCGGTGGCCCTCTTGTGGTTCTCTTTGAGGAGCTTGACGACCTCGCTGTTGGGACTGACTCCCATGGGGGGCATGACCATGCCTCCGACGCGCCATTTGGGATCGATGGGGTACTCGAACTCGTACTTGAACTCGGGGTCATCCTTCTTGATGTCCTCGAGCATCGCCACCATGCGCGCGTTGATCTCCTCGATCTCGTAGCCCGGCGGGTAGCGGAAGTCGACGATGATGGTGCAGAAGTCGGGGATGTTGTATGGGCCGGCGAGGTCGTATTCGCGGTTCCTGCCGCCGATGATGCTGCCCGCGACCCAGCGGGGTGCGCCGGGGAGGTCGGGGTCGCGTGCCTCGAACTTCATCTTGTCGAGCCTGTCGAGGACCTTGCGCATCTTCGTGATGGCGTTTATGCTCTCCTCCATGCGGCTGATGTGCTCGCTGCGCCCGAGGGTGTGTACAGCGAAGTCGTGTACGCCAACGCACTTTGTGAGTATATTGTCGACGCTGTAGGGCTCTGGGACTATAGCCATGTCGGCCCAGACGCCCTGCTTGAGAGCATGGACGGTGCCGACGCCCCCCTGAAGCTCGCCGACGACGCACTCGACGATGAGATCGCCGCGTAGCTTGGCCTTGCTCCTCTTTATCGCCAGTGCGGCGCACATCATGGCGGCGTCGCCGCTCTTCATGTTGTGGATGCCTGCGCCCCAGAGCCTGTTGCCCTCGACCTTTGGCTCGTAGGGGTCCCACTCCCACGAGGCGGTGATGGGGTCGATGTCGAGGTGGCCGTTGAACATCATGCTTTTGCCCGTGCCGTCCCCCTTGAGGCGGGCGACGACCTGATTGCGCCCTGGCTCAACCTCCTGCAGGGTGACCTCGTCGAAGCCGTTGCCCTCGAACCAGTCTTTGGCGAACTTGACGGCGGGGCCCTCCTGTCGGGTAAGGCTCGGCTGGCGTATGAGGTCGCAGCCGAGTTCCACTATCTCCTCCTTCTTGAGGTAGTCAAGCACGTTCAAATTGTATCGAGTGTATGGGGCACTCTTTCACGCATTTATGCTTTAAGAGGGGCGCGTGTCTGCGGATTCGAGGCGATGAGTGGCTCGAAGAAGCTCCTCCACCTCTCCTCTCCCATGATGGTCTCCAGCGTCTCGCTGTAGATACCGATCATGAGCTGCTCCCTGTCCCCGGCATATTCATCGCCCTCATGGCGCTCCGCCACCACCGAAACGCGAGAGGCGATGTCCTTCGCCAGTTCCTCCAACTCCCCCGTGTTGAATGTGAAGCCCCTGTACGTGAGGTGGAAGACGCTGAGCATCCCCCTGAGCCTCTCCAAGTGGGTGTGGATGAAGTACCTCCGCTGGTCCGGTGGTGTCGAGTCCCAGTCCTCGATGAAGAGGAGTGCCGTAGGCTCGTAGTACTTCTTCACGGCTCCCCTGGCGCCGGGTTCCATGCGCTGTATCTTGATGAGTCCCGCCTTGAGCAGTATCTGGAGGTGGTGGCTCACCGAGGGCTCAGTGAGGCGTGTCGCTCCGGCGAGCTCCGTCTGCGTCATTGGGTGCTTCGAGATATATCGGAGGAGCTGCCGCCTCGCCAGGTCGGCGAGGAGCCTGATGGTGTCGGGGTCGCGTATCACCCTAACTGCCTGCATCGAGGGATCATATATTTTGGGACTGGTAAAGAATATAAAATGGTTAGACGCGTCTAACTTATCCGGGTGAAGAGTCTTGCAGTCCGTCGTAGTCTCGCTCATGGTGGCGCTCGCGGGTATGTTCTTCGCCTCTTACATCCTGCATTTCCCCCTCGACCGCTACAGGATGCCGACACTCCTAGCCCCCCTCCTCGTGGGCTTCCTCTTCCAGCTCCTCCCTAACTCGGTGGTCTGGACGGGGCTCCCCGGCACCGAGGGCTTCACCGTCCTATCGACGCTCGGCATCATGTTCCTCCTACTCACAGTGGGTGTGCAACTGGAGCCGAAGGCGATATTGAGCCTTGGTAGGCCTATACTCCTGATAAGCGTCCTGAACATGGGCTTCTCCACGCTCCTCGGCTATGTCGTCTTGACGTGGTTTGGCTACCCGCCGCTCGTTTCGCTTGTGGTCTCGACGGCCCTCGCGACGGTGGCGGAGACGACGATCGCGCCGATCCTCGACGAGCTCGGCGTCATAAAGTCGCGGGAAGCGAGCCTAATACTCTGTCCAGGCATCGTCGATGACATCGCGGAGGTAATCCTCGCGTCGGTGGCGTCCGTCATGGTGGGGGCGACCTCTGCTGCCGTCGACCCCCTCTACATGATCTTAGGGTTCGCACTCTTCATCGGCGTGGCGTTGCTGCTCAATCGTGTGATCCTCCCGCGGTTTGCCCGATTCGAAGGCACTCCCAACGACAACCACCTGCTAATACTCCTACTCTCCTCGATACTCACACTCGTCGCAATCACACAGAGTTTCGGCCTCGGCATCCTCCTCGGCTCCATCGTGGCGGGGCTTAGCTTCCAGCGGTTCCTGAGAGACCTCGACGCCGACAAGAGGGTGCTCACGATACTCAGAGCCCTTAGCTACGGCTTCCTCGGTCCCGTCTTCTTCTTCGGCATCGGGCTTGACACAGGGTTAGGCAGCATGGCTGCGAGTCTACCGCTGACCTTGCTCCTCCTCGTGGCCAACTTCATCGGCAAGTTCCTCTCCGCCTACGCCGTGGGGAGGCTCATGGGTATGAGCATGAAGAGCATCCTCGTCGTCGGCCTCGGGCTGAGCGCAAAGTTCAGCATGGGGATTATCCCCGTCCAGATATTCTTCTCGGCGGGGGTCATCGACGAGTTCGTCTTCAGCAGCTTCATAGCGGTCTCGACGATAACGACGGTCATCATCCCCTTCAGCCTCGCCTATATAATCAACAGGTGGAGGGGTGAGATCTTCACCCCGCAGGAGGGCTGCATAGTCACATAGTCGTCGGCATTACTTCAAGCCCGTCAACTCGCCCCTCAACCACTCTGCGAGTGTGATCATGTTCGTGTTGAAGTGCTTCTCTGCGCCCACGACGCCCCGCTCGATTAGGCCGACGAGAACTCGATGCGTCTTGACCCTGTTCAGCTTCAACTCGTAGGATATGTCCTTCTGGAGCATCTGCCCCCCGCTCCTGACGAGGAGTTCAACTACTCTCCGTTCGTCCTCGCTGAGCAGGCGCAGGGTTACGTCGAGGGGTTTCTCCGCCGCTGGTTTCTCGATCGCCTCCCTCTCCTCGATCTTTTTTACTTCCGGTTCAAGCGGTTTTGAACTCCTCACGCTCTTCAACCGGGGGAAGAGGAGGATCACTATTATGATTATGAGGAGGACGGCAATCACGGCGGCGACCGGGATGAGAAGCTGTCCGAGGCCCCGGTCGTCCGGGGGGCCCTGCTGCGCGACCGCGACGAGGCTCCACATGGCAGAGAAGCAGGTAATCTCGGGTTAAAATCGTTGTTACACAACGTGAAACGCATGTTACGAGAACCATCTAAATCGAGCTGAAGGTCATAGTCTGCACGCGTCAAAAACGCGGTGAAATGAAGAGATGAAGACAAAGATGATGTTTGGGCTACTCGCTGTCCTCGTGGCGGCGGTAGCGGTATCGACTATAGCACTGCCGGCGCTAGCCTCCTCTGTAGAGGATCCTAGCAACAGCACAGAGCCGAGCATACTCGACGCGTCCCCAGTTCAGGAACAGGTCCAGAACACGATGAGGACGCGCCAGAGACTGATGGTATGCGACGACACCGGCGTATGCTCGGAGAACTGCACTCAGACCCGTGCGCAGATACGGGCTATGAACGGCTCCTGCGGTGTTGGTGACGGTACCTGCACCGGAGAGGGTTCCCAGTACCATGGAGGCGTCTCCGCGCAAGGCGGTCAGGGAGTCAGCGGCCAGACTCGGAGCCGAGGCAGGAACCAAACAGGATCGTGCGTAGCGGCTCCGACCGGTTAGAACCCTTTTTTTCTTTCCTAGATGTAGGTGAGGCGCCCCTCGACGGCGCGCCCTACATTCTGGTGGTTCCTCAGCCACTCCTCAAGAACTTCTTGGGCTGATGTGGATACCACCTTTGCTTTAATCGCCGTCAGCTCCTCCTGTGTGACGTTGAGGTGCGCCTCGCTGCTCCTCGCGTGGTAGCCCTGCAGGACAATTGTGTACTTGTCATCGTCCTTGACCTCGAGGCCGTTCATCTTGAGGCTCGTGAGTTTCGCCTCCGCCTCGTTATATGTTGCCCTGACGGCGTCGTTGACCTGGTAGCACTCGCCCTCGCTGTTTCGGTTCTCCTTACGCATGATGTGGCTGAAGATGCGCCTGAGTCGCGTCCCGGTGACCGTGTATCGTGTTAAAGTATCGTTGTATGGGAAGCAGGCGAGGAAGTCCTTCAGCGTGACGATGGGGCCGAACTCCTTGACCCTTATCGAGCCGCTGGCCATGAAGGCGACGTCGCTCTCAGTAACCTCTGACACGGCGTCGGCGAAGAGGTCGCCGAGACTGGTCTCCACTAACCTGCTCGGGTGAGTGTGCGTGTGCGCGAGCCTGCAGATTACGGCGCTGTACTTGTGGTCGACCTCCTCTTGGAACGTCTTGATGTACTTCTCGAGGTCCCTGTCGGGCTCGGCGATGCTGCTGTCTATGGGGATGAGGCGCCACTTGTACTCGACTATGCTGTTCGTGTCGTCGTCGACGGTTATGTCGAATCTGCCTATCTGGTCGGTGCCGACGCCCGCCTGTGTGACGAGGACTCCATTCTTCTCCGTCGGCTTGTCGAGGATGGTGTGGCTGTGGCCACCGATGATGAGGTCTACGCCCCACTCAGGTTTCAGCATCTCCGCGAGTTCAAGGTCCGAGTCGTAGCCGATGTGTGTGAGGAGGACTGTGAGGTCTATGTCGTCGTTCTTGTAGACGTTCGTGATCTTGCCGACCTCGGCGCCCGCCTCTTCTAGGCTGACGAAGCTGCCGATGAGGCTGTCCCCCTTTATGCTGTCCATGACCTTCTCGGTGATTATGCCGGTGATGAGGAAGTCGAAGCCCGCTTTGCGGATCACGACGTATGGGCGCATGAGGCGCTTGTTGAAGCCCTTGACGTAGAGGTTGGCGTTGACGATGGGGAAGTTGGCGACCTTTTCGAGGAAGAGCAGGTGGGGGAGGCCATAGTCGAACTCGTGGTTGCCGAGGGCGACTGCGTCGGGGGCGAGGTAGTTCATGATCGCCATCGTGCTGATGCCCTTGTACTCCGAGTCGATGAGGCTCCCTTGTACCATGTCCCCCGAGATGAAGTAGAGGACGTTCTCCTCCTCGTGTCTCACCTTGTTGATGTAGCCGGATAACAGGCTGAGTCCACCGATTAGTTTGCCCTCCCCGCCCCTAAGCTCGGCGAGAAAGTCCCCGTGCATGTCATTCGAGTGGAGTATTGTGAACTTCTTCAAATTCATCGCATCACCCCGCCGTACGCCTTAGCAAGCATCTCATGTGGGTCGTACTGCATCGAGAAGTCGAACTTGCCCGTCGGTGTCGTGAACTCTATGTAGTAGGTCTCGATGCCGCTCTCCTCGTCCTTGGACTCGTTGACCCTGACATTGCTTATTGCTGAGTTTTCGACTGCCCAGTTGCCCTGCGTCTCCCCGAGGGTGTAGTCGGGCGTCTTGTCCGCGTACCAGTCGGTGTATGTGTTGAATCCCTGCATCTGCGCCTTCCACTTGCCGAAGAATCCCTTGCCTTCGGCCTCCGCCTTGGCTCGGCGCTTGTTCACAGTCTCGTTCATTATCTGCTGCGTCAGCTTGGCGAAGATGCTCCGCTTATTGGTTACGATCAGGTTGTAGGTGTCGGTCCTGCCTAGAGACTTCGACTTCATCAAGTTGGGAATGAGGACCCTGATGGTTTCTTGGGCCTGCTGTGGCGGGTAGGCGGCTTGGCGCTGCTGTGGGGCTGCCACGGGTTCAAGTTTGTACCCACAGTACGGGCAGAACTTGTTCTCCACCTTCACAGGTGTACCGCACTCTGGGCAGAAGGGCATACACTCACTCAGCCCCCGGGGGTTTAATAAACTCATTTTCCTGTACCTTGATCGTGAGCGCCAACGCCGATGTCGCCGCAGTCCTCTACGAGATAGGTGAAATACTGACTATCAAGGAGGACAGGTTCAGGAGCCGAGCCTACCTGCTCGCCGCCCAGCGGATAACCAGCCTCACAGAGGACGTGAGGAAGGTCAAGGATCGTGGGGAGCTTGACCAGATACCCGGCGTCGGCAAGAGCATCGCCGCCACCATTGCTGAGTTCCTAGACACGGGCGAGTCGAAGGTGCTCGAGGAGTTGCGCGAGTCACTACCGCCCGGCGTGCGCCAGCTCATGGAGCTTGAGGGCATCGGCCCAAAGAACGCCATGCGCCTTGTGGATGAGCTCAAGGTCTCCTCGATCGACGACCTCGAGAAGGCGGCGAAGGAGGGACGGGTGCGTGGGCTCAAGGGATTTGGGGAGAAGAAGGAGCAGAACATACTACTGAGCATCGGGGACTATCGGAATAGGCAGACGCGTTTCCTCCTCGGGGCCGTCCTGCCGATCGTCGATGATATGCTTGTTTGGATGAGGGGGTCCCCCGCCGTCATACGGGCGGAGGTGGCGGGCTCCTACCGCCGCAGGAGGGAGACTATAGGCGACCTCGACCTGCTCGTCGCCTCGAACGACCCCGACGCCGCCTCGGAGAGGTTCGTCTCGATGCCTCCAGTGGAGCGCGTCGTGAGCCACGGGGCGACGAAGAGCACCGTCTACCTCAAGGGGCACCTGCAGGTCGACTGCCGCGTCATCCCCCCAGAGGCGTACGGCGCCGCACTCCAGTACTTCACAGGTTCGAAGGATCACAACGTCAAGCTGCGCATCATCGGCGTCAAGCTCGGCTACAAGTTGAACGAGTACGGACTCTTCCGACGCGAGGGCGACGCCCTACTTGCCTCGGAGATGGAGGATGAGATATACGGGGCGCTCGGTATGGACTGGGTCTCCCCTGAGCTGCGTGAGAACAGGGGCGAGATAGATGCAGCCATGGAGCACAAGCTCCCCAAACTTGTAAAACTAGAAGAGATCAAGGGCGACCTGCACTGCCACAGCAACTGGAGCGACGGCTCCATGACAATCAAGGAGGTCGCCGATAAGGCGAGGAGCCTCAGCCTGAACTACGTCGCCATAACAGACCACTCGAAGAGCCTCGGCATCGCGCACGGCCTCGACGAGGCGCGCCTAGCCGAGCAAGGCAAGGAGATTGACGCCCTTAACGATGAACTCGACGGTTTCAGAGTCCTCAAGGGCGTGGAGTGCGACATAAAGGCGGACGGCTCCCTCGACATCGCGGACAAGGTCCTCAAGGAGCTTGACTTCGTCGTCGCGAGCCTGCACAGCGGCTTCAAAGGGGACGAGGAAGCCATGACGACGAGGATGATCAAGGCCATCCAGAGCGAACACGTCGATGCCATAGGGCATCCGACTGGGAGAATCATACAGAAGAGGAAGCCCTACCCGCTTAACCTAGACCGGGTCTTTGAGGCCGCCGTCGCGCGGGGGGTCGCTATGGAGATAAACGCCTTCCCCGAGCGCCTCGACCTCGACGACGTCTCCTGCAGGAAGGCGATGGAGACCGGCGTCGCAATGAGCATAGGCACGGATGCCCACGCGCTCAACCAGATGGAGTTCCTGCCGCTCGGCGTCTCGGTAGCCCGGCGCGGCTGGCTCACCGCTGGGGACGTCCTGAATACGTTGACCGTGGACGAACTCACTCGCCGTCGGGGATGAAGCGGTCGAGCAGGTTGAATAGCCAGTCGCGGCTCGGCGGCCACGTCAAGGCGACGGAGAATGCTATGCTGCCTACTAGGATTCCCACGCTGGCCAGCCAGCTACCAACAGCGCCTATGAGCAGCTCGAAGACCCAGCCGCCGATGAATGCGCCGAGGCTGTAGAGCACGGTCTTGCCCACCGCCTCTATGATGACCAGCTTTGTGAAGGGCAGTCGCCTTGTCCCCGCGAGCATCACTATGGGCAGGTCGGGGAGGGGCGTCATGGCGACGACAAGGATTGCCCAGAGGCCGTACTTTTTCATCCACTTGTCCACGAGGTTCTCGGCCTTGCTTCCAGTCTTCTCGATGGTCTCGGCGACGCCGAGGCCGAGGAGGTATGGTATTATGTCGCCGATGGCGCCGCCTATGCCCGCCGAGGCGCCGAGGATTATCGGGTTGTACAGCGGCGTCAAGGCTAGGAAGAGGGGGACGAATATGTCCCTCGCCACCATCGTGGCGTGGCTCAGAAGCGAGGCGACGAACACGCCTCCGAGCCCCATGGCCTCCAGTCGGGCGGGGTCGGTGAAGAGGAGCAGGAGGAGGTACCCGGATACGAGGGCAGTCGCCGCGACGCCTCCTATGGTGAGATACGCCCTCTTGTTCAACGCGATCCACCCAAGAGGTGCGGGGGTTGAAATGCTTTCCCCATGCACAACTAGCCGAAGATCACGAAGACTATGGCGAAGAACATGATTATGACCTCCGCCATCATCAGAGTGAACCTCGCCCACCTCGGCAGCCTGTTCCGCCCCACGATGATGACCACGAGTATCACGATGAAGGCGACCGCGAAGATGCCCAGATTCACCATTGGGTGAAATCTGTGTGGTCGTGAGAAAAGGGTTTGGGGCTAGAAGGGTTTGGCGAGTATCTCGTGCAGCCTTAGGTCCCTGAACCTGTTGGACGCCGCCGGGGTGACGACGATCGCCGTGTCGGCGCCAGCGTGGCTGCCTCCGATGCTGACGACGGGCTTATCGATGCCCACGGCGTCGCAGTCAGCGGCCATCATTGCTATTTCGATGCCGACCTTCGTACCCTGGCTTATCTGGCGCAGCGTGTTGGCTATGACGACGTTCACAGGCGGGACTATCCATGGTAGGCTCGTCTCTAGCGGCTGCTCTTTCTCCGGCCTCTGCCTCGCGACGCCGACGTCGACTCCGCCGGTGAGTACATCGGTACAGGTCACGACCCTGCCAGCCTTCTCCAGCTTGGCGTAGACATCTGGAGGCATCATCTGCTTTCCCTTCGATGGGTAGCCCGTCTGGTGCCTGATGAATACGAGCTTCAGTCCGCTTCCCTTGAAGACCTCGAGGGCCTTGAGGCCCGTCCCGCCGGTGGACGTGGAGATAAGTACGGTGTCTATCTTCCTCTCCTTCGCCCCCGCTAGGGCTATCTTGAGTGTCTCCTCGGTGTGCTCCTCGCCGCCCTTCTCGAATATGACTGTGGTTCTCTTCATGCTCATGTTGATCACAGAATGGTGGTAGAAGCATGGCTGTGGGCGGTAATAAGGATTAGAGGTGGCTCTCCCTCTCCCCAACTATCGGGATGGGGGCGCCACAATACTTGCAGTGGTGCCCGGCGTCTAGGTGCCAAGCGTTTATCTCGTATCCAACGCGCCCTATCACAGTCTTGTCACACTTCGGGCACACCGTGTCCTCGTAGCCATTCCCCGGGACGTTCCCCACGTAGACGTAGTGGATGCCCTCCTGTCTGGCGATTTCTCTCACGCGTAGCAGCGTCTCAACCGGCGTCGGGGGCAGGTGACTGAACTTGTACTGGGGGTAGAACCTGCTCAGATGCAGGGGCACGTCGGGGCCCATCTTATCGACGAGGTACCGCGCCATCCTGCGCGCCTCGTCCTCGCCGTCGTTCGTCTCGGGGATGATGAGAAACGTCACCTCGACATGCACACCCTTCCTGTGCATCTCGACGGTGGCGTCGAGGACGCTCTGCAGATCAGCGGAGCAGTGTTTCCTGTAGAACTCCTCGGTGAAGCCCTTCCAGTCAACGTTCGCCGCGTCGATGGCGTCGACGACCCTGGCCAATGCCTTCTGGCTTATGTAGCCGTTCGTGACGAGGACGTTCTTGATCCCCTCCTGCCTCGCCAGCCTAGCCGTGTCCTCGACGTAGTCGAGGTTGATCAGCGGCTCGTTGTAGGTGTAGCTGATACTCGTGCACTTCTGCCTGTGCGCCATGTCCACGACGTAGTCCGGGGGCACACGTTTCAGCCCCGAGTCCGGCTTAGCTGTTGAGAGGTGCCAGTTCTGGCACCAAGGGCAGGTGAAGCTGCAGCCGACGCTGCTGATGCTCAGGCTGAGGCTCCCCGGGTAGAAGTGAGCGAGTGGCTTCTTCTCGATGGGGTCGACCGCTAGGGCGCTGAGGAGCCCGTATGTGAGGTTGACTATCTTGCCGCCTTGATTCTCCTTAGTGCCGCAGAAACCGCGTTGCCCCGGCTTCATTGTGCACATCCGTGGGCAGATGGTGCAACGCGCCGTCTCATTGGCGAGTTCCTCTTGGTAGCGGGTCTCCATCAGTGAAGACTCGGGGAGAGTGTGGTTAAAATCTTCCCCAAGACGGTGGGGCTAGAATGCCTTCGCGACCTCTTCGTCGCTTAGTTTTTTGAACATTTTGTCCTTCGTTGGTATGACGGCGGCGTGGATGTTCTCTGGTTTTAGGCCGTTGGAGTAGGCGACTTTTATCGCCTCGATGGCGAGCTTTACGGCGTCGTCGAGGGATACATCGGTCTTGTACTTCTTCTCCAGAATTTCCTTCGCCTTGTCGGTGTTCATCCCGAGCGCCGCTGCCTTGTAGCCCCGGTAGCTGCCGCTCGGGTCGATCGTTATGAGGCGTGGCCCCGAGGAGTCGACTCCGGCCACTATCATGCTGACCCCGAATGGGCGGACACCGGCGTTCTGCGTGTACTGCTGCAGGGAGTCGCCGATGTTGCTCACTAGGCTCTCGATGCCTATGGGCTCGTCGTATGTCATCCTGTGGCCTTGGCATGCGTAGCGTGCCTCGCGTACGAGGACGCGTGCGTCGGGGCTGAGCCCGGCGATGACGGTGGCGACGTGTGTGTCGAGTTCGAAGAGTTTCTTGCTGAATCTGGGGTCTTCGAGGTTGTTCTGGAGGACCTCGACGGCGGCGAGGGCGACGCCTTCCTTGGATATCACCCCTGAGACGGGTGCGCCGCGCTTCACAAGCTCGAGTGCGTACTCGACTTGGTAGATGCGCCCCTCGGGGGAGAAGATGGTGATAGCTTCGTCGTATTCTCTTCCTCGTGACATGTGTCTGCCCCTCGCCTGCTAATCGTTTGGGCGAGGGATATTTAAACCTCAGGCTAGAGTGCTGTGGCTTACTTGGCGAGTTTCTCAAGCTCGCGCGGCGTGAGGCGGAAGGTCGTCCATTCGTTCTGCGCCGTTGCGCCCAGCCTGAAGTAGAACTGCCTGCTCGGCTCGTTCCAGTCGAGGCAAGTCCACTCCATCCTGCCACAGCCCTTGTCGAGGGCAATCCTAGCCAGTCTGCCAAGCAGGGCGGAGCCGACGCCGCTGCCCCTCAGCTCCTCGGGCACGAAGACGTCCTCGAGCCAGAGCGTCGGTCGCCCCGTCCACGTGCTGAATGTGAAGTAATACAGGGCGAAACCCACGTACTTTGGTCCCTCGGCTCTGGTGTTCTCGGCGAGGAGAACCTTGAATATGGCGTCGGGTCCCCATCCCCACTTCTCGTAGTCGTCGCGCGTCGCCACGAAGCTCTCGGGCGACTTTTCGTAGATCGCTAGTTGCTTGGCGAGGTCCATGATGATGGGTATGTCCTTTTTGTTTGCTTCCCTGATCTTGAATGATGCCCTCTGCTTCATGGGGAGAATCGACGCGGCGACGTTTTAAGAGGGTTCTGGTCTACGCGACTTCTCCGCGTGCGACCATTGCGACCTTGCCGCCAACTCTGACGTCGATGCTGTTTTTCACCTCCTCGGCGCGCAGGTAGAGGATGCTGGGTCTGCCTATTTCTGCGCCCTGCTCGACGCGTATATCGATCTGGGGAGTGCCGAAGTAGCGGTGCTTCACGAGGTAGCCGGCGAGACAGCCGTTGGCGCTCCCCGTGGCGGGGTCCTCCGTCCAGTCGGTCACCATGCGTGCCTTGAGGTGGTTGCCCTTCGCTTCGGGCTCGGGGCAGAAGAGCAGGGGCCACTTCGCCTTGTTATCCGCCGAGTACCTCTTGAACGCTTCCGCGTCCAGCTTGATCCTCTTCAGCGCCTCCCTCTTCTTGAGCGGGATAATGTAGAACCAGACGCCGGTGGAGACCTCCTGTATTGGGAAACGGGTGTCGATGTCGCTTGCCTTGAGGCCGAACATGGGCGCGATGTCCTCCGCCTTGTGCGTTGCCCCGAACTCGGGATTGAGTTGCTTCATCCAGAGGAGCTGTTTGCCGTCAGGCGCCTTCTGGAATGCGACGGGGATGAGCCCCGCCTTCATGTCGAGTGTTAGGTCTGGCACATCCTTCTTCAGTAGCTCCTTCGCCGCCACGTAGGCGGTGCCCAGCGTGGGGTGCCCGGCGAACGGCAGCTCACCCACCGGGGTGAAGATGCGCATCTTGAAGACCCTCTTCTCGGCGTCGGACGCCGTAATGAATGTGCTCTCACTGAAGTTCATCTCCTTGGTGAACTTCTGCATCTGTTCCGTGGACCAGCCCTCCTTGTCTACGACGACGGCGAGCTGGTTTCCCTCCAGCTTGGCCTCGGCGAAGACATCTACTATGAAAAGCGCGTTGCCCAATACGATCAGGGGTTAATCGTGGGCTGGTTATTTGAGGTTGACGAGGGCTAGATGTCGCTTAGCGTGTGGTAGTCCCAGTTCTTCTGGGCGATGGGTCTCGCGGCTCCCAGACTCAGCTTGCCTCCCTCTAGGCAGTCCTCGTCGATGCTGACCGCCACGACTTCGCCGACGAAGAGCGTGTGGTCTCCGCACGTGACGGTGTTTACCACTTTGCACTCTATGTGACCGTAGCACTCCTTGATGATCGGGGGCTTGACCTTCTGCGCCGGCGCGGCGGTGAGGCCCGCCTCCTTGAACTTGTCCACGTCCCTCCCCGACTTTATGCCACAGATATGCATCCTCTCGGCCATCCCTATGCCGGGTGAGTTGACGACGAATTCGCCCTGCTCGGCGATGAGGTCGTGGCTGTAGCGCTTAGGGGAGACGCCTATGACGACCTGGGGCGGGTCGTGGCTTATGGGCATGTACATACCTAGGGTGATTATATTCGAGCGGCCGTTCTCGTCGACGCTTGTCACGAGGACGACTGGCGAGATGGGCCCCGCCTGGCTGTACTTCTCCCTAGGCAGATTCGTCTTCATGCTTCTCCTCTTCCTTGAAAACTTCGCCACACTTCTTGCACTTCTTCACCTGCTCGGTGCTGACGAGTTCCCCCCACATGCTGTAGATGGTCACCATGTCGTCTTCGAGGTCCCCGGAGCCGCACTTGGTGCATCTGGGCTTCTGCATGTTGGGGGAGATTGATCCGTGGGATTAAAAGCCTAACCCGAGTGCCAGGGTGCGGCGAGCTTCTCCGGGGTGCCACGGTGCTCTCTTCCGTACCTCTTGAAGGGCTTCGTCAGGTGTCTCTCCGCCCTCGGCGGGGGAAGGTAGATGCCGGGCTTGATGCCCCTCGGAACCTCCTCCGTAACCTTGGTGAGGCCAACCTCCCTGTGTCCGCACTTCTTGCAGCGCAGCCCCTGTCCGCGCCCCATTGACTCCGTCGCCCCCCCACAGGCGGGGCAACGAGGGTTCACGAGCCTCTGCTCGACGGCGAGCGACAGCGCCTCAAGACGCTCAAGGTTGAGGGTGAGTCCCATCTCGGTCTCCCTCACACCGCCTGCGACACGTACTTCGTCCCCCTCCCTGAGCCGCATGACCGTGTCCCTGAAGCTGCCCGAGGGCTCGTACGCGGCGCAGTCGACGCGCCCGGAGCCATCTGCGATGGTGAAGATGACGTGCCCACCCTCGATAACTCTGTGTTTTCCCTCGACTATACCAGTGATAGTGGAGGGGTGGCGCGGCTTGAGGTCGGATACGGTGTATGCGCGTGCTAGGTGGGCGTCCGTCCCTTGGTTTGTTCGGAAGATGCACCATCTCTCGACGGGTTCATCCACCTCGATCATCTTCATCGCGGCGAGGACGGACTCGGGTGTCTCTCCCCTGACGCCGTAGAGTACGGGGTCGGGTCCACGTGGGGCGATGAGCACCTGTCCCGTCTCTGGGTCGACGCTGTTGAATGTCTCGGGGAGCCTCGCCTCGACACTCCTCACGGACTCGAGTTCAACGAGTCGCTTCTTTCCCCTCTTTTCGGGAACCCTGTAGGTGAGTAGCTCGTATGTGTGGTCGCCCTCGAGGGTGCCGCCGACTGCCGCGAGTGCGCCGATGAGTCCGCGTCTGTTCTTCCACGCCACCGCGGAGGCGCAGTGCTCGGCGATGAGCCGCTCCGCCTCTTCGAGGTGGACGATGGTCTGGACGACGTCGTCGTGGAACTTCTTCAGCGCCTCGGGGACCGCGCCCTCGTGGAAGACGACGCCTGGGTTTGTGTTGTCGCACTGGAACTCGGCGTGTGACTCGACGGCGTCGATGACCGCCTTCTTGAACTCGGCTTCCCCTCCCTCGGGGGCCTCGACCCTGAGGCATATGGAGCCGTTTCCCCTCGTCTTCCACGGCGCGTTCGGGTTGAGCCTGAGAAGATTCGGGTAGTCGACGAACCTGCACCCCATCCCCTCCAGCTTTTCCACCAGCAGAGCCGCGACATACGTCGTGCAGCCGCCCTCGGGGGAGTCGGTGTCGTCGATCCCTATGTGGAGCAGCAAGAGGGGTCGCTTCGAGTGATGGTTGAAACTCTAAAAACTCTTTCTATCCCGTGGAATGTCGGGTTAATCGTCCTTCATGCAGCGTACCGAGTGCCCGTCCATCTTCATGTGACTGCTCTTGCCCAGCTCCGAGTCGAACTTTGTTACAGTGTAGTACCATGCATCTCCCGCGTGCCAGCCGCCCTCGGTGGCGGTCCAATACTTCTCCATCTCATCGATGTAGCCGAACTCGCCAGAATAAGTACGTACTCCGGCGAAGTTAACGGTGAAGTTCATCTTCTTCAACTCGCCGCCGGCGACCTTCTCGCCCCCCAGATAGTCGATGAGTGTCTGCCACTCGTCTTCGGTTGGGACGTGCCAGCCCTCCGGCGCCAGCTTCTCCGAGTCAACCGAGTACCAGTTATACAGCGCGCCGTAGTCCTCCCCGTTTAAGGCGTCGTTATCTGGCCAGCAGTAACCGGGCGTGCTGAGGCTCGCCCAGTCCAAGGCGCCCGATTTGTATGAGATCGATTGCCCGTCGTTTAGTTTGGTCGCTCTCAGGTTCTCCGCCATCCATGTTTGGTTGCCGATCTTGATGGTCTTGTAGACGTTTCCATCGATGTCTGTGACCGTTTTGGCGGCGGGAATAGACTCGGGTTCTACCTCGCTGGGAGTGGACTCCCTCGGGTAAACCACGTAACCCACGATGAACAGGGCTACGATAACTAATAGCCAGAATGGTTTGGAGTAGACGACGCGGCTCACGGGTCTTCGACTCCGTTCTAATCAATTTATGTTAATAATGATGCCCAAACAACGATGCGTGGTTTCAAGCACCAATTTTCATCCCCCAGGCGCGCGGTTCACCAGCATCACTTATACCTTCAAAACCCAGTCTTTGTTCCAGAGTGCCATGAGACTCATAGGGCGCGTCGACAAGCTCAAGCAGGCCCGCGTCGAAGGCTACATCAAGTATCCGCCGAACTACGACAGCCACCCGATAACATTCCTTGTCGACACCGGCTGCAGCAACTCATGCATCCTCCCCGACGATATTCTCAAGCTCGACGTCGACCACAGCACCCTCCCGACCGTCACCAAGACCATCGTCACCGCAAACGGCCCCGTAAACCTCAAGGTCATACCGAACGCGGAGGTTGTCCTCCCCGTCTACGTCGGCCTACTCGATAACAAGAAGGCGTATCTCAGCTTCCCCATGGAGCACCTCGCGGTCCTGCCACCGGGGCCTAATTATCAGCCGCTCCCGAAAGAACTCGTGTTTAGCTTGCTGGGGATGGATGTGCTCTGCAACTTCCCACGGTGGAGCTTCGGAAAGGAGCGGCTGGTCATGGAAAACGAGGAAGTGGTCGGGTTGAAAATGAGCTTCAAGCTCTAAAAGGGGTCGAGCTAGAAAAATAGTCGGCTAAACGACTATCATCGTGAGCGTGCTGCGCACTTTGTCGAGGCGCCTTATCTTCCAGCTTATGATGTCCTTGAGCTCCTGCGTGGTGTCTGTCTCGATGCGTGCGATGATGTCGTAGACGCCGTAAACCATGTGGGCCTCCTTGACTTCCTTTATGTCTTTGAGGCCCTTCAGCACCTCGGTCTCTGCACCGATCTCGGCGTTGATTAACACGAATGCCGTCGCCATGTTGGTCACCTAATAACCCATAGGTATGAGGGTATTTAAAATTACAGTTGTTATGTAGAATAGACGATAGGTAGACGGGTGTACTCTGGTTGCCAACTATGCTGGTCAACGGTGAAAAAATCGACTTCAGCTTCGCGTTATTCGACGTGGATGGAACTCTTGTCGACGACGAGAACCGGTACAAGAGTCTGGCGGCTCTGCGGTTCGACGCCATAGCCGCGAGGGCGGGTAGGAAGGCCGCGGAGATATGGGCGCCCCTCGGAGGGTACGACCCCGCCGAGAAGAGGATAGACATGTCCGGCCCCGTGGCGAAGGCGGCGAGGAGGGAAGACGTGGCTATAGCCGCCGCGGCGATCTGCAGGACTGGGAAGATATGGCACGAGGCGCGTGCCCTCGCCGAGGCAGCCTACGCAGACGCGGACGCGACGCAGATGAAGGATTACACGCCGAGGCTCTTCCACGGAACCGAGGCGAGCATACGTAACCTCAAGGTGGCGGGGCTAACCCTTGGCATCGCCACGAACGGCCAGAGCAAGATAACGAATGAACTCCTCGATCTCCTGAAGATCAGGGACCTCTTCGCCGTCGTTTTGGGCTCGGAGGATGCCGCTAACCCGAAGCCCGCCCCCGACCTGCTTCTCGCCGCCTGTCAAAAGGTGAAGATACAGCCGTCGGAGGCCGTCTATGTTGGGGATCAGCCCGTGGACGCCGAGGCCGCCGTGGCAGCCGGCTTTAAGGGATGCGTCATCGTGGGTCGCGCCGCGGTTCCCCCGTCGCCTTTCGTCCGCCGAGTCGCCTCAGTAGCCGACCTACGCCCCCACCCGTGAGTCTTAATACCTGCCAAACCACCTGAGAGTTGAAGCCTCATGATCCTCGACGAGTACCTGAAGGCGCGCGAGATACAGGCGGCCGAGTACAACGCCAACTACCTCGGGGTCTCCAACCTGCTGCTCATGGAGAGNNGTCTTCGTCGCATGCGGGCTCGGAGGCAACGGCGGTGACGGGTTCGTCGCCGCGCGCCACCTAGCAGACCGCGGCTACAGCGTCAAGGTTATACTCGCCGGGAACAGGAACTCGATACGTTCTGAGGAGACGCGCCACAACTTCGAGGTCGCACAGCTCATGGCGGGCAGCCTAGAGTTGGAGGTCGTCGAGGACTCCACGCAGGTCGAGCCCATAGAGGCGGACGCTATAGTGGACGCCCTCATCGGCTACACCTACCGCGGTGGGCTATCACCCGTAACGAGGGCTGTGATCAATGCCATCAACGCCTCTCCAGCGTACACGGTCTCGATAGACACCCCGACGGGGCTTGTCGTAGACACCGGTGAGACGCCCGAGGAGTGCGTCGAGGCGGATGCGACGGTCACGTTCCACAAGCCGAAGACCGGATTCAAGGGAAAGCCGAAGCAGTTGGGGAAGCTGATAGTCGCAAAACTTGGGCTACCGGCGGAGGCCGAGCTGTTTACCGGCCCCGGTGATGTATTACTCGTCCACAGGAGGCGTGAGACTGAAGGCCACAAGGGCATGTACGGGCGGCTCCTCGTCGTGGGCGGGAGTGAGACATACCACGGCGCCCCGGCGCTCGCCACCATGGGGGCGCAAGCAACTGGCGTAGACCTCGTCTACACGGCCGTTCCAGAGTCGGCGGCGGACGGCGTGTCAGCCGTATCACCCAGCATGATAGTGGTCAAGCTCAAGGGCGAGAGGCTCACGACGAAGAACCT
>DUKA01000103.1 GCA_013329615.1 Candidatus Bathyarchaeota archaeon | reverse complement strand
GCTAAAAAGAGGTTGGTTCCTTTAGTCTTAAGCAAAAATTTTCTTTCCGATTCGGTCGGAGGAGAACCCAACTCACCGTCTAAAATATTCTCAATTTCATTTTGTATTGCTTCTATTACAGGGAGATTTTTCTTATATAGTTTTAATGAATCCTCATCAGAATCAAGGGCTACTAAACCTTGAAATTGTTTTCCTAGCGCAATACAAGCGTCATATGCGCCCAAAGAGAGACCTCCACACCCTGAGAATAAATCCACACAATAAATTCTATCATCATTCGAAGGGGGTATCCGATTTTGTAAACGTAGATAACAATAATCAAACAAATTTCTAGCGTTAAGAGGCTCCGTTTGGTTTTTAAAGGGTAAATCAACTTGACTCAATATTTTTGTTCCAGACTTTATAATGCGGGATACGATACCTGTTTTTTCATTTACTACGAAATCTTCCATAATGGGATTAAAAAAACTATTCACTTTATTTTCCATTTCACCATGTTTTATTTCGCAACCCCAAAGAACAAGAACATTATATCCTCTTTGTTTAAGCTCGGAAATTTTTTTAGCGTCTCTTAATTTATTTTTTTCAAGTTTTTCTAGCCAATATTCAGCATTATTCACGGGTTTTCTTTTCCTACAATCATGCGCGTGCCAAAAACAGCCATTAATAAAAATAGCCCATTTTTCTTCCTTATTTAATACATCTGGAGAACCAGGGAGATCCTTTGAATGCGTTTCATATATTATGCCTAGAGAATCCAAATAGTTCTGTACGCGAATTTCTTCCACAGTGTTTTTTTGACGGATCTTTTTCATTAACTGTGATCGTTTAGAAGTTGTTGGTAACGAAATTCTCTTGGGCAATCATTCTCGTTCACTGAAAGGGCATAGTTCCCTTTTTAATAATTGCTTAGTGGAGCCCAGAGATCGAGTTAAAGTAGCCGAAAACCCGCCGTCGTGAATCGCCGAAAAAACACGCCGAATAAGAAAAGAAGTGCAGAAACACCAGAACCACGACAGCGGAGCACACTCCCTCCCCATCTCCAAGTGCATGCACGCTGAGACATGAAAAAATATTTTTTCTTATCGTGTGTAGCAGGTCACAAGGGCTAGGTGTATTTTCCCCACGCCATGATGGGCTGCACCGCCGCCACGCGCTCTCCTCCAAGACCTCGACACACGCGACCCCGCCCTCGCCGCGCAGCTCGACGAGGACATAAAGAGGGGAGTCAACGACCGCCGCGAGAGCCTCGGCGCCGACATCGACGAGTGACGGAGCCCCCAGAAACCTTCATAACGCCCCGAACGGAGACCCTATCGAGCGCCATGACCGAGACCGAGCTCCAGGAAAAGATCTACACAGAACTCGTCTCCATACACCGACGCCTCGACCGCCTCGAGAGACTACTCATACCCAGAGAGAAACTAACCACGGAGGAGATGAGGGAACTCGACGAACTCGAGGCCGACGCGGACGACGCCATCCCATGGGAGAACACCACACCCGAGGAGGAAGAGGCCCTCAACGCTGAGAAGAAGACCTACCTCACCGAAGAGAAGACCCTGAAACTCCTCGAATAGCAGGGAAACATTCTAACGTTGAATCCACTCTAACACATCATGGCGTCGCTTACCCAACACGCCAAGGACAAGCTAAAAATCTTAGAGTAATTCGGCGTAACGAAAAAAGACGTTGAAATCGCCATAAAGGAGCCGGACATCATCCTCAGCGACACCGAGACGGGCAACCTCATCGCCATAAGATACGCCACGAAGATCGCCGTGGCATACTCGACGAGAGCAGGACGCAGAACCGTGACAACGATAATATACAGCACCGAATTAGAGGATCTAACGGGGAAGAGAAGGAGGAGCGGCAGATGGAACCAATTCTGAAGTACTACCCCGAGGACGACATACTCACCATACGGGTCAAAAGAGGCCAGATCGCCGACGAGACGCTCCTAGACAACGACATAGTCCTCAGCTACAACAAGAAGAACGAACTCATCCGCCTCGAGATCTGGCAGGCCTCCACCAAGGGCCTCATCCCAGCCCTCATCGATGTCGCCAAGCGCAACCCCACGCTCCTCGACGCACTCATCGAGCGCCACAACGGAAAACAGCAAGACACACCCGAGATAGAGGCGAAGTAACCGCCCGACCGCCGCCGTCCTCCGTCGCGAAACGGCGCGGAAAAACAGCGCCAAAACCCAAAACGAGCNNATCACGCGCGCCTACTGGTACTTTCCACGCGCCGTGATGTGCCACACCGCCGCCCTATCGCTCTCCACGACCATCATCTCCAAAGGTTAGTTGACTACTAGTTACCAACTGAGAAATCTTCATAACTCCACGAACCGAAACCCTATCGACCATGCCCCAAACGCAGCCCGAGGAAAAAACACAGAGCGGCGCAGTAGAGACGCTGAACGGCATCAGCGCATTCACGTACACCCCCGAAGACCTCCTCGGCCCGCTGAACGACGTGGAAAAAAAGTACGCCCCAAAGACGCTCTACATAACAGGCAAACTACCAATCCCCCTACCGGGGCCGAGACTCTCAGTGATCGGATCACGCGGAGCAACCCCGCAGGGACTCGAATCCGCGAAGAAGATAGCACAAACCCTCGTAAAGAACGGCGCGATAGTCGTCAGCGGCTTGGCGAGAGGAATCGACACCGCCGCCCATAGAACTGCAATCGAAGAAGAAGGAGACACAATCGCGGTTCTGGGAACACCACTCGCCAAGACATACCCAAGCGAAAACCTCGAACTACAAAACCTCATGATGAAACAACACATGGTAATCTCCCAGTTCCACTCCGGCCACCCCACCCAACCCCGCGACTTCGTCATCCGGAACAGAACAATGGCACTCATATCAAACGGCTCCATCATCGTCGAAGCCGGTGATTCAAGCGGCTCCCTACACCAAGGATGGGAGGCACTAAGACTAGGAAGACCACTATTCATCTGGAAAGACATAGTAAGAAACACCTCACTCACCTGGCCACAGAAGATGTTGAGGTACGGCGCCGTTGAGCTAAACGATCCCGAGGAGATATTCGACTATGTTCCGACGTACGAAGGAATACTGAATATGGCTCTGTGACGCCCAACCATGAAGCTCTCCAGCCTCGAATACTGTTCACTATTAACCTACTGTCCCAGAGGCGACTCCGAAGAGATACAAAGAGCCAGAAACATTATGCACGCCATCAAGGGCGACAGATACGTCGATACCCCACCCGTCCTAATGTCGCAATGGATCGCGAAAACGATAGCGAAAAACAGGACAAACCTTCCCTTCGCATCATACTTCCAACCCGACACAATACTTGTGCCAGTGCCAAACAGTTCACTGATGCAGCCCGACACGCTATGGGTCCCGCATCGAATCGCCGACGCCCTGATGGGACAAGGACTCGGCAGAGAGGTAGTCCAATGCCTCGCGAGAATCACACCAGTGAACAAATCAGCAACCAGCCAACCCAGCCAGAGACCCACACCGCAAACCCACTACGAATCCCTAGCAGTCCAAGGAAGATTATCCGAGCCGAGGAATATCCTCCTCGTGGACGACATCATCACGCGCGGCTCTACCATCCTCGGCTCCGCCAACCGGCTAGCCGACTTATACCCGCAGGCAAATATCAAAGCCTTCGCAGCCATGAGAACCATGAGCAACGCTACGGACTTCAAGAATTTTTACGACTCATGCGTCGGTACTATCCAGCTCAGACAGTCGGGAGACACACTGAGAAGACCATAAGCCAACCACAGGTCTAGCCACGCCCTCTCGACGGAAACCAAAATCCTCCGCCACACCTCCGCCGCCAAACGGAACCAGAAAAACTCGCCAAAACAGAAAACAAGCCCGAAACGCCGGAAACGTGATGGTGGAGGAGGAAACGGGGAACCCACGCGCGCGCCTAGGTGTACTTGCCGCGTGCTGTGATGGGCCAGACTGCCGCCACGCGCCCGTTCTTCACAACCAGCATCTCCTCGTGCTGGTTCACGCAGGTGCAGCAGTGGCTCGGGGTCAGCTCCAGCTTATCGCCCCACTTAACCCTCTTGCGCTCCGGGTCGTTCTCCTTGAATCGGAGGGTGCAGTGCTCCTCGCTCAGCCCCGCCTTCTCGAAGTGGATCGGCTCCCCATCCTTCTTCACCAGCACCGCCGGCTTCGCGTCCGGGTCCCCCCCACTAAGCACCTTCAGCCCTGCATCCAACACGACCCTGTCCCCGAAGTTGTCGCTTATTACCTGCGACAGCACCGTGAGGCTGTTCTTGAAGTAGACGTTGTTGTTGGTGCTCCACCCGTAGCCGGAGCCCTCGGGGCCGGCGCCGAAGACGAAGCTCCCCGGTTCAATCTCCGTTATACCCGGGTACGTCCCCGTCACTTCGTAGGTGTCCGTCGACCCCGCCGACACAATCTCCACGGGGATCCCGGCGGCCCTGATCGCGTCCGCCGTGTCCACGGTGAGCTTATCCCTCTCAAGCGCCGTCTCGCGTGGCACCGGGTTCTCGTACCCATAAATCCCCCTGAACACGAGCCCCTTCTTCCTAGCAATATGCTTCGCCAGCGCCACCGTCGCCTTCCCCGGCGCCGTCCCGCAGCGCCCGTGGCTCATCTCGATCACAACGTGCTGTTTGACCTTCCAACGCAGCGCCGCCTCGTCGAGCATGTCAACCTCCCGGGCATCGTCGACGCTGGTGAGAACCTTCCCCTCACCCATCGCCACGTTGTACCCGACCAGCCGCTCCACCTTCCCGGGATCGGTGAGTTCCTGACTCACGAGGATGTTCTTCTCCCCGTACAGTATCCCGCTGTTCAGGAGCGCCTCAGCCTCACTCAGCTTCTGCGTCATAACCCCGATCGCCCCCGCCGCGATCAACCGATTACAAATCGCCGCAGCCTTGAACGTCTTCGCATGAGGACGCACATTCACCTTCGCCTTCTTGGCAAAAGTGAACATCTTGTCCAAATTCCACTCAAACTTGTCCAGATCCAGCAGCAGCGCCGGAGTCGGAGCCTCGCTCACAGACTTACCCACAAGCGACATAGAGATCAACACCAAACATACCC
>DUKA01000014.1 GCA_013329615.1 Candidatus Bathyarchaeota archaeon | reverse complement strand
TACACGCAACTACAACCCAACGGGTCAGCCGCTACGCCATGCCGCTGAAGAGCTCCTTCTTCAGCCTAGACTTTTCATCGTTGAGGAGATCGATCCTCTCCATAACGGACCTCATCTGCCCCTTATACTTCATCAGATACTCCGCCACATCCACGCTGTTCTTCCTGATCTCGACTACCTCATTGATATCGTCGGGAGAGGTCACCGTCAGTATCCCGCCGCCACCGTGGGCGTTCTCGAGGACCTTGATCTCCCGCTTCACCCTCAGGTACTCGTCGCCGTGCTCGATGTCCTTGATCTTGGACTCGATCTCAAGCACCCTGAGTAGGTTTGTTCTGCGCTGTGAGAAATACATCACCACTATAGCTACATCCGACGCTTATAGCTCTATCAAAAAAGGAACCCGTTTTTAAACGCCAAAGGCTAAAATTAACAATATTTTTAAAAATATATTTTATTATACCACCGATATTAACATGGTTAATATAACTCCGGGGCACTATATTATTGATATACATGAACAACCAGAACACGTTCAAGATGAGGCTGCTGCCTTCGAGGCCAGCAGACGCCACGGTGTTCAGCAAGGACAACTTCATACAGGAGAAGAGGATGGCACCTTTCGTCGTCGGCGAGGGAGTCCTCGACTACAACTGCGGGAGCTGCGGCCACTCCATGCTGAGGTCCCTGCGATTCTCACAGGTCACGCAGGCCGTGTACAAGTGCCCCAAGTGTGGGGAATACAACCAGATCGAGCCTTACGTCAAGAGGCACTAACCCCCAGACGCGGGCGGCGGCGCAAGTTCTATCCAGCTGACGCCCAGAAGTAATCGTATGGAGTTTTCAGGGTTCACCGACGTGCCCGTCATCGACTGCCACATCCACCCGTGGCCCCCATGGAGGGCTGACAACAGCCTCGACGAGGCAGCGCTCAAAGCAAAGACTCTCGAGCTTGTGGAGACTATGAGACGCGGCCGCCTGAGCGGCATGCACGTCTACGGAAACCCTGACCACTCCGCCCTATACCTCAAGGCGGTCAACCCGGGGCTATTTTACGCTGGGGGATACGCGCCGTGGAGCTTCGAAGCAGCCAACTGGAGAGACACGGACTGGCCCCGGTACGTCGAGTCGATCGTGGAGCTTGGCTACGACGGCATCGGCGAGATGGGGGCGAAACCGGTGACGCGGGACAAACACACGCCCCTCGACTCCCCCGCCTACGAGGGCTTCTGGGAAGCCTGCGAGGACGCAGGGCTCCCAGTTGTGTGCCACGTCGGCGACCCCGAGGAGTTTTGGAGCGAAGAACAGACACCCGATTGGGCGAAGGCGCGCGGCTGGGGCTACTACAAGGGAGACTACCCCGCGCCCGAGGAACTCTACACAGAGGTCGAGAACATCCTCACCCGACACCCGCACCTTAAAATGGTCTTCCCTCACATGCTCTTCCTATCCCCCCACTTGGAGAGACTCGACGACCTCCTCGCGCGCCACGGCGGCGCACACGTCGACCTCGCCCCAGGCATAGAGCTGCTCCACTCCATCAGCCGGCGCAGCGATGACTGGCGCAGATTCTTCACGCGCCGCGCCGACAGGATACTCCTCGGCACAGACATAGGGATGAGCAAGACCGTCGAGCAACACCTCGCGCGCATCTGCATGCTTCGCATGTTCCTCGAAACCGGCGACGAGTTCTACACCCCCGACGCCGCCGATGAACTGCTCACACGATACGAACTCCCCTTCATCGGCCTCAATCTGCCCAAGACTGCATTGACGAAGATATATTCGGGGAACCTGCGGAGACTCTGGGGCAAGAGACCAAGGGATGTTGATGTGAGCGCCACGGCATCCGCCGCGGAGAAGAAAGGACACACAGGCGTGGCGAAAGCGCTAAAGAGCCTGCGTTAACCCTGTCAGTCTTGCGCCTTTTCGAGGGCGCGGGCGAGCTGATCCGGGCACGATGTCCCCTTGCCCATGCAGTCTATCCCCTTCAACTTCCTGATCGCCTCCCCGACCTCGAGTCCCTCGACGAGACTGGCTATGCCCTGCAGGTTGCCGTCGCAGCCGCCGAGGAACTCGACATGGACGATGCGCCCGGCGTCTATTGTGAAGTTGATCCTCTCGGAACATACGCCCATCGGCGTGTAGACCAGCCTCTTCATGTTTATACCAGCGACGCCTCGGGATAGATACGCCGCCGTTTTTATACCATTTCCCCTAACGCGGGTCGTTGTGGTGCGTAGCGTCGTAGAAGTAGTCCATGTACTTGGAGCAACTCGTCTCGGGGCAGAGCCTGCTGCAGACATACTCGGGGTAGACGGCGAGCGCCTCATCTACATTCTCCGCCTCGAATACTCTGCCGCAGATCGCCTTCAGGAAAACCAACTGCGATCAGAGTGGGGGCGCGGGGCCACCCTTTAGGCGTTTCTGCCTCCGCTTCAGCTTGTCCTTGGGCATCTTGACGGCGAAGCGGCACTTCTCGCCGCCGGCGAGGACGCTCTCAAGCACCTCGACCTCAAGTGGGACGCCGAGGACGACCTCGAGGGGCAGCTTCTCGTAGCCGGCGCTGCAGTAGCAGAAGGTGCCGAGGGGCTCGGCGGCGTCGTTAAGGATGGCTTCACGCGCAAGCTGGCAGTGGCACGCGTAGTAGCGGCGCATCTTGGGGTCCTTCTCGCGGAGCCACCTGTCCGGGTCGAAAGGTATCTTGCTCTTCATCACCTTGTCGCCGACGAGGACGCCGTTCTGAATCGTCTGATCCCCCCTCACATACTCGACGACCTCCGGCGTTATCATCTGCTCGTACCAGAGCCGCCCAGACTTCATCGCCTCCTCAAGCTCGGCCACAAGGCGCCCATGCTCGCCCTTCAGGAACTCCTCCATCGACTCGGACTTCTCCCACCTCTTCACCATCTCGGCGAAGTGCTCGACGGGTATCCTGTGGTGGTTGCCCGCGAGGACCGCCTTGACCTGTTCGGGTGTCAGGGTGGCGCCGAGCCTGTCGAGAAGTTCCTTCGTGCAGGCGGGGTACTGGTCGGGCGGTGAGCCGAGAGGCGGCACCTTCAACCCGTCGAAGACCTCGCCTCGCTTCTCCTCTCCCGCGAGCTTGCCGAGCCTCTCGCCTATGCTTCCGTAGACGCTCCTCCCGCCGAGGACGGCGGCGAAGTACGAGTAGAAGTCGTTCCTCTTGGTCAGCCAGAAGTACCTCGCCATGGCGAGCAGGCGATCTTCAGTGTTCAACCCGCCCGCGATAAGCTCCGAGATGTACTCCTTCAGGTCGCCGAGCAGGGCGGTCTTGAGGTTTTTCCCGTCGGCGCGTAGCCAAGACTCGAAATTCTTGACCGACGCGATGGCGTCCTCGACCTGCTCCACCTTCATCTCACGCTTCCGCAGATACTTCCTGTACTCTTCCTCCTCCAAGGTAAACACACTCCACTGATCACGACGTGGTTGGTGGACGTTGAAAAGGGCGACGCTAAGCCGTTGATGAAAACGCAGGAACGTTCCTTACATCAAAAGCCGCGTTAGGGAGAGGTTTGAAGTACGCAGCGGCGATTCTCCATAGTATGGATTCCATGGGATCCAGCAATGGACGCAGGCGGGTCGTCTTCACGGCGGCGCTCTCACCCGAAAGCCGAGGCACCAGCGCGCTGCTCCTCGCCGAGAGCATACGCGCCTTCGCGGGGCACCTATCGGAATCACCCATCTGGCTCTACGTCACGCCAAACGCAGACGCGCTCCCCTGCGATGTGGAGGACAGGCTCCTCGCCCTCGACACCGAGTTGATACCCTTCAAGGTGGACCGCGAGGCATCCAAGTTCTTCTTCCTGCCCGAGGTCATCGCCGCGGCGGAGGCCGAGATGAAGGCGGAGGGAGTGGCGGATACGCTGGTCTGGCTCGGAACGAATACCATGGTGCTGCACGAGCCCATGGATTTCGCCCTACCCGGTGTGAGGGGCATCGGCTACCGCCCCGTACACATAACGAACGTCGGCTCACGCATCGACTCCCCACTCGACGCGTTCTGGGGCCACATCTACGAGCGCTGCGGCGTATCCGGCGACCGCGTCTTCCCGATGAAGACCCATGTCGATGGCAACACCGTGCGCCCCTACTTCAACGCGGGGCACGTCGCCGTCCGCCCAGAGAGGCACCTCATGAGGAAGTGGCGCGACGCCTTCCTCTCACTCTACAAGTTGCCGGAGTTCGAACGATTCTACACCGATGGCAAGTATCGCATCTTCATGCATCAGGCCGTGCTATCCGGCGTCATCCTAGCGAACTACCAACGCGACGAGTTGCTGGAGCTGCCCCCCACTTACAATTATCCGATCCACCTCTTCGAGGAGGACGCGACGGGGCGCCGCCCCGGTGGCATAGAGGAACTCGTCACCGTCCGCCACGAGGGATTCTACGACGAGCCCGACTGGGAGAAGAAGATGCCCGCCAGGGAGACGCTGAAGAAGTGGATAAGAGAGAAGCTTCTTGTTAGCTAGGCTTCCTCGATCCTGATCTTCTGGGCGCCTTCCCAGAGTACATTCTTGCCCATCTCCGGTAATTTGTCCAGCCCATCGGTGACTACGGCGAAGTGGTTGCCCTGTAATAACCCGACCTTGCTGCCGAAGATGGCGGAGCCGTAGGGTATGAGAAGCTCCCTCTCGCTGACGCCGCCGGGGTAATAAAGTAGGTCGCCTCGGCTCGGGTGGCACGTCTGGTTCTCCGCGGGCACGTCGATGCCCAGCGGGTCCATCGGGAACCACACCGACTCGCCGCTCCACCTTGCATGTATAACCCTGCCCTCGATGGGCAGGCGCGAAAGGAAAGCCTCGCAGGTCATCGGCGCCTCAGCCTCGAGGAGTCGCGCGGCGAATCTCTGACCCCCGATCCTAAGAACGATGGTCTTCATCCTGATCAAACCACGCGGACCGAGTAGATAAAAGGGCGTGACCCCCAGCCAACGTTTATCAGCCGAGACACCGAGAAATCATCAGTGATTCTTGTATGACAGAGACCTTAGACAAGCTCATGGAGGCCTTCGCCGGCGAGTCGCAGGCTAACAGAAAGTATCTGGCCTTCGCGAAGAAGGCGGAGGAGGAGGGGTTAACACAGGTTGCCAAGCTGTTCCGCGCCGCCGCGGAGGCGGAGACGGTGCACGCCCTGAACCACCTGCGCATAGCTGGCAAGATAGGCATGACGGCCGCCAACCTCGAGGACGCTATCAGCGGCGAGACGCATGAGTTCCGCCAGATGTACCCCGAGTTTATCGCCATCGCCCAGAGAGAGAAGAATAAGCAGGCGGAGTGGAGCTTCAACGTCGCCAATCAGGTTGAGGAGATACACGCGGGTCTCTATAAGAAGGCGCTCGACGCCCTGAAGGCGAAGAAGCCGACGCCGGGTGTCGATTATTACGTTTGCAAGGTGTGTGGGAACACCGTCGAGAGGCAGGCTCCGGAGAAGTGCCCCATCTGTGGTGCACCGACGGCGCAGTTCCTCAGGGTAAGTTAACGCCGTATCTAAAACACCCGTACCCACCCCATCTCCCTCCGGGTGAAAAACGCTCTCTAGCCCAAGATCGGAGGAAATTAGGGCGAGGCAATGGGCTGCATCTTCTACGACGGGGACATCTGCCTCGCCCAGCCACGCACAATAAAGGGGATACACCTCTTCAAGCCAACCGCCGCACACACGAAGGCGTTCTGTGAGACGCAGGGGTACACGTCGTGCCCCAAGTACGTCACCTTCGTCGCCCACCTCAAGAAGACGAAGGAGGAGCAGGAGAAGACCAGCACGGTCCCCTAATGACGCACACAGTGTTTCTCATTCTATTATCGCGTGCACCAACTCGAGTTTATCCAAGTTAGCTCCACAAAGTACGCCGTCTTTTTCTCGGAGGGTGATCCCGAGGGATGAAAAGAATTCACCGTGAGTCCTGCTAACCTGCCCGACTAGAGTGGCTTCTATAATACCGATAAGTTCCGGCTCACGTTGAACGATTTCCCCCTTCATACCGACGCTCTTGCCGATACGGGTGTAAGTGCAACCATATTTCTTGCACTGGGGGAGGTTCGTGGAGTTTGAGAAGGCGAGTATCTTCTCCACTCTCCTTCGGGGCAAAGCCTTTAGGCTTACAGCCCAATACTTCTCGTCATCGCCAAACAGGTAGATTGTACCCAACCCATATTGACGTTGAGCATTCTCAATGATTTTATGGAGTTTTCCCTTAGATGTCCAGCCTTCAAACTCTAGCACGGGTATCTTTAGCGCTGTTTCGGGTATGTTGTTTGTATAAAACATAGAAAAACAGATGTTGCCTTCGGGTCCGGGCCTTACTCCCAATCGGCCCAAGGATCCAGAGATTTTGCAGGCCGAAGGGGCCGTCATCTCCCGCTGCTGCGGGATCCTGGGAGTGGGAAAACCTTTGATTCTAGCTAATTTAAGTATTGTCTCAATATCCGATTCGAGTTCAGTCTTCGTAAGCAGAGTACACATCAAGCCAGTCTTGGAGTTTATTGTTCCGGGCAACCGGATTATCCGACGCGTGTCTATCGTGACCTTTTCGTCGAAGAGGATGTCCTCTGCCTTCGCCTCTTGAACGATCTCCTTCCTCTTCGCGACCGCCCTCATCTCACGATCAATAGGTGCCAGTGCGATTACTTCCGTTCTCCAAGGGTCATCACAGACGATGTGGAAGCCTTTGCTCCCCGAGAAGGCGTTGTATCGAATCTCGAATCCCTTTGAGTTGAGAAAATCGTTTAGTGCGATCGCCTGCTCCTTCGCCTCGCCGAGCGTCTTAATTTTATTCGATATGTCGATGTCAAAGGATAAGTCGCATGCTAGGTAGACATTTTTCAGGATATCCTTGTCTAGCCTGCTCGCGATGAGGTGTGGGTTTAGCCAGGTGGCTGTCGAGTAATAGACATCCAATGGGGTATAGTCGGCTAGGCTTTCGAGCAGGTCAGCTGAGTTGTGTATCTTGTGTTTGATTTTGTAGAATGATCCGTCGAGAAGTCGTAGACGGAAGTGTCGGAATTTTAAATCGGTCAATGGTTGAAGGTCTATGGGGTTTGATCTGTAGTATTGGGAGAGGAAATCTCTCAGGGGGTGGTCTGTTATCCCTCGCTTGGTTATTCTGCCCATTAACGAACCTTTACTAAGTCGTCGTATTGTGTCGATGCAAGATACGCCTTGAAACTGGTTGCTGTTTTATAGTCAATTTCACCTTTGGCAACGAGGTTATCCATGATCTGGTTTAGTTGATTTTTTTCGTCGAATACGGGCTGATATTCGTTGAAGTGGTTTCTGTGGCTGTTCTTTATCCAGAGGATTAGCCTGCCGTATCTTGCGCCCCTGATTCTTTCCTCGGCTTGGCGCTTAGGGTCGTCTTGATTGCCCCCAAAAAGACGTTTGAACATTCGCATAATATTTTTCGACGGTGGTATAAAAGAGGGCTACTTGATGAGTGTGCCGAGGACGTCGAACTGGACCTCACGTGGCTCACCAAGTAGCTCCACCCTCTTGGCGAGCCTCCTGTCCTTCTTCACTGCCTCGGCGAGGCTCTCGCTTATCCAGACGCGCTCAAGCTCCTGTGTATTCTTTATCACCATCATCTTTGCCTTGGCGCGGTCTATTGGGCCGATGATGCGCAGGGCGGTGTCTATGGTGTCCTTGTCGTTTGGGAGCCAGATGGGTATCTTCCCCGTGGTGCATGTGCCCTGGGTGAGGCAGTTGACGTATGTCGAGGGGTAGTCGATCTTGTCGAATACGCGGCGCGTCGTCAGGTCGGCTAGGCCGATGCCTATCGCGTTGCCGTGGGTCTCCGGGGAGAGGTCGAGGACGACTATCTTGTCTATCTTCGCCGCGTCGGGGTCAGACTCACCGGGCATCCAGAAGCGCCCCGTTACGTTTGTGTCCATCCCGACGCCGCTGATGTTCTTCCCTATCTCCTCTACGACGAGGAGGTCGAGTTCCTTGAAGGGTAGGCGCGGGAGCAGTGCCTTCGCCTCGTTTAGGAGTTTTAGCTCCACGGCCTCGAACTCCTGTGGTTCGAGGGCGACGACCTTGCAGGTCTCGTGGCGCGCGTTTTCGAGCAGGGCGAGTCCCATGAGTATGGGTGCCTTCTGCATTATGAGGCGCGCAGCCGCTGGGAGGAGCGTGTGGTAGCCCTCGTAGAGGTTGTGGTGTATCATCTCGGCGCCCTTCTGCTTGCCGAGGCCGATTGCCATCATCTTCATGAGGCCGCTCTCAATCTCGCCCTTGAAGTCNNCCCTTAGAGCGTTCCTGTCGACGTAGACGGGCGTGCCGTTGATCTCGCCGATCATGTCGACGTCCATGCTGCTGACTATGGGGGCGCAGACACTCTCCTCGGTGATGCCGAGGGTGCGGAGGGTCTCTACCTGGCCGTGCGCCGTGGCGCCGCCGTGGCTACCCATCGCGGGGATGAGGAAGGCCTCACCCCCCGCCGCCTTGACCTCCTCGACGACCGTACGCAGAATCTCGGGGATGTTTGCGATGCCGCGGCTCCCCGCCGTGATCGCTATCCGTTGCCCCTTCTTCACCTTCTTCGCCAGCCCCTTCGACTTGAACTGGCGCCTTATCTCGACCTCATAGTCGGGGAGGGTGGGCTGATCGAATACCTGCCTCGCCTCTACCATCCTGGGGAAGCTCATCGACGAATCTTGGGCTCTGCTTGGATTAAGCCGTTTTCTTCCCGAGGCGGACCTCGGCCATGCGGGCGGCTATCTTTATAGCGTCTATTAGGCTCTCGGGGTTCGCTGTGCCCTCCCTCCGCCCCGCCTTGCCATAGGCAGTGCCGTGGTCGACGCTCGTCCTTATGAAGGGCAGCCCGACGGTCATGTTGACTCCGCTGACATCCTCCCAGAGGCCCGTCTTCTCGTCGAGGCGGAAGCCCTGTAGTTTGACTGGGATGTGTCCCTGATCGTGATACATGGCGACTACGACGTCGTAGACGCCGCCGAGCGCCTTGGAGAAGACTGTGT
>DUKA01000230.1 GCA_013329615.1 Candidatus Bathyarchaeota archaeon | reverse complement strand
TAATTTATTCATAAATATCGAAGAAAAAGAGTTTAACAAGCCAAGGCCTCAATTGACTCACATTTGAAATCCTCGTAAACAAGTCGATAAACGATACCTTAATTGTTGAGTCAAATCACTTCGCTCTTAAGCGCTTTCTCTAGTTCCTTGATCACTGAGACGGTCTTGTACCCCCTTTCCGTTAACCAGTTCACCTTGATCCGATCACTCATCTCCTGCCTCACAAGCCCAATCTCAACAGCCACCAAAGCTCGAGTCAACAGCCGTCCTCCCCACCCCATACCACTTGAAAAAACCTCAAGGTCAACGCTAAGAGAACAACCAATGCGCACG
Source organism: Candidatus Bathyarchaeota archaeon (assembly GCA_013329615.1). GTDB lineage: Archaea > Thermoproteota > Bathyarchaeia > TCS64 > TCS64 > UBA8941 > UBA8941 sp8941u. Next base: position 3,958 of record DUKA01000230.1, on the reverse strand, counting down.
TTTTGTTACTAGATACTATAACAGATCCAATACCCCTTGGTTTATCTCAGTTTTTTTGAGGAGCATTTATTAAAAGTTGTAATTACAAATTCTTAATCATATGTTTAGTAACAGGAGTAAATCGGCAGATGCTGCGAAAAATATTGCCACATCTTCATCGTCTTTTCCACGTCGCCGATGAGAGGTTTCAACGAAGTGAGGAACAGATTATTATCCCTTTGGTTTCAACGTTAGAATAAGTTCATACGACGGCTTCACACAGGGTCTTGAGCGCGGCGGGAATGTTGTCATTTTTAAGTAAATAACTGCCTGAGGCGAATATGTCGGCGCCTGCTGCCCGCGCCTTCCTCGCGTTCTCGGGGTTCATGGCCCCGTCGACCTCTATGGGCAGGTTCGGGGCGGATTTCCTGAGCTTCTTCACAGTTTCGAGGGCGGCGGGGACGAATGGCGCGCCGTACTGTCCCGGTACGACGGTCATCACGAGGACTCTGTCGAGTTCCTTGAGGTGTGGCTCGAGTTTTTCGAGTGGTGTGCCGGGGTTTATCGCTGCGGCGACCTCGAAGCCCATGCTCCTGGCCTTCTTCACAGCCTGCGGGAAGTCTTCAGATTCGACGTGAATTATCACGGCTTCGACCTTACCCCTCAGCTTCTCGAGATATTCCAGAGGGTTTCTTACCATTAGATGTGCCTCGTATCGCAGCCCTTTTGGGAGCTTCAGGTCGAACATGAGGGCCTTCGAGGCGACGAAGCTGCCGTCCATGAAGTCGAGCATGACCCACTCGACGTTTCCCTTGAGGCGGGTGCGCATCCCGTCGAGTTCTTTCTGGTTTCCAGCGATTATGGCGGGTAGTACTCGTGGCAACACGGGTGGAGTATGGTCGATGGTGTGATAAAGAATACGCCCCATGCGGGGCGTCAAGGAGAAAAGAAAAACGAACAGAGGCTATCGGAAGGCTGCCAAGTCGATTTCCTTCTTCGGTACGTCTATGACCTTGATGTCGACGAGTTCATAGAGGGGCTCGTTGTCGTGGTTCTCGACGTCGAGGTACGTGTCTACCGCGTCGAGTATCTTCGTCATGACGGCGTCTATGCTCCTCGCCTTTGCGTGGCAGCCGGGTAGCTCGGCCACCGAGGAGACGTAGTTGCCCTCACGGTCCCGCTCTATGAAAACCCCGAACTTCAAGGCCTACTTCACCGCTTCATGCCCCTACGTGGACGGGATTTAAGCCGGTTTGAGTAGGCGGTTAGGACAGACAGAGTGTTTGTCTGTGGTTGAGACTAACATCTCCCAGACGAAAAAGGAGGGCAAGAAGGTTTCTGTATGTCTCAGCGGTCACTAACGCGCCCTTTTAGCCGAGGGCTGTTTTGCGTAACCTGTGCTCTTCGACAGGCCGTGGTTCGACGCCTCGGAGAATAGGTGGTACGGGGATTATCGAGACGTAGATTTCACTGATAATCCGCCCTGCCCGATGTGCGGGGGGTACACCGTAATCACGCGGCACAGGATCAGGGACTCGGACATGAACTGGCGCTACGCACAGTACATGTGCAGGAAGTGCGGCTACATCTTCGAGGAGCAGATACTGCCCGGCTACGAGTACCTCATGATCGAGAGCATCAACGATCGGGGACTCTAGAAGCTCTTATCTCCCCTGCACCCATATTCGGGGTGTTAGGTGACGCCCCTGAACGCATCTAAGGCGCTTATGGAGCTTCTGAAGGGATACGGTGTCGGCGAGGTCTTCGGGTTGCCCGGCGAGACCACGCTGCCGTTGTACAGTGAGTGGGCCGGCGTCCCAGAGGTCAAGCACGTCATGATGCGTGACGAGAGGAGCGCCGCCTTCGCCGCGGACGCCTTCGCGAGGTTCAGCTTCAAGCCCGGGGTTTGCGAGGGGCCGAGCGTCGGCGCCACGCATATGATTCCCGGCGTCGCCGAGGCGTACAAGGCCTCGATACCGATGGTGGTCTTCACCAGCGACATCCCCCTGCACTACGAGAGGAGGAACACTCTAACCGGGATCGACCACACGTCAATGTTCGAGGGGATAACCAAGGAGAGCCTCACGGTCACGGAGGCATCCGAGCTGCCCAACATAGTGTGGCGTGCCTTCCGCCTCGCCACATCAGGCAAACCGGGGCCCGTCCACATCAGGTTCCCCAGCGACAAGCAGGGGGAGGAGATAGGTGAGCCGCGCCTCTATGTTCAGGATGACTTTAAAGCGTATCCCGGCCACCGCCCTGTGGCTGAGCTCGTGAAGCTCAGCGAGGCGCTGAAGGTGCTCGGGTTGGCGGAGCGTCCGGTGATTGTGTGCGGGCAGGGCGTGCTGCTCAGTCAGGCGTGGGGTGAGGTGCAGGTGCTGGCGGAGCTCTTCGGCATCCCCGTTGGCACGACCATAAACGGGAAGGGTGCGTTCCCCGAAGGGCACCCACTAAGTATCGGCGTCACCGGCTCCCGGGGTGGTTCGGCAATTGGGAACAAAGTGATCAATGAAGCAGACGTGATATTCTACGTCGGCTGCAGCACGGACTCCACGGGTACGGACATGTGGAAGACCCCGGCTCTCGACACGAAGGCGAAGATTATTCATCTCGACGTTAGCGAGGCGGAGGTCGGGAACAATTACCCGGTCGAGGTCGCCTTGATGGGTGATGCGGCGGCGACGCTTCGGGTGATGGTCGAGGTCGCCGAGAAGCAGGAGAAGAAGGGGCACAAGCTCCCCCGCATAAAGGCGATACAGGCCGAGAAGGAGGAGTACGGCGCCTACGTCGCGGGCTTGATGGGCTCGAACGATATACCCATACACCCGCTCAGGTTCGTAAAGGAACTCGGAGACGCCCTACCGAAGGACTACGCACTCGTCACGGACGTTGGCATCGCCGCCATCTACACCGCCGCCTTCCTCAAGCAGACAGACGCGGGGCGCAGGATGATATTCAACTACGCGATGGGCAGCCTGGGCTACGCGCTGCCTGCCAGCATAGGCGCGAGGTTCGCCCGCCCAAACAGCACAGTCGTGACCCTCGTAGGCGACGGCAGCTTCGGCTTCACCGCCGGCGAACTGGAGACCGTGGCGCGTGTCGGAGGCCCCAACCACATCATCCTATTCAACAACCAGAGCTACGGCTGGATAAGGGGGGAGTGGCAGCTCAACTACGGAAAGCAATACGTCGACTTCGCCACGAACTTCAAGCCAGTAGACTACCTCAAGATAGCGGAAGCCTACGGAATCGAGGGGACGCGCGTCGGTAAGCCCGCCGAACTCGGCGTGGTCCTCAAGGCGAACCTAGCAAAGAAGGAGCCAACCTTCACCGAAATAATCGTTAAACCGGAGGACAAGCTCGTCCCGCCGGTGCCGAGTTGGTTGAAGAAGGCGGAGAAGCAGGGTCTGCCCCATGTAAGGTAGAATATGGTGCAGGAGGTGGGCATCAGCCGGTTATTACTAGTAGTAAGTGAATAGAATGGCGCCATTTTTTTGTATATAATAACCGGCGTATGCGTCCTCTAACCTCTGTGTTTGTTAAGCATTTCAGCAATAAGGATGTCCTTCACAATCAATAGTGAATAGCGCAAAAGTGGATTGAGTTGGTGGGTTTCCGTATGTAACAATCCACTCAGAAAGTGTGATGAATGCGCCTATCTCAGGGAAGAGACTAAGAAATATCTTTGTTTCTATAGTGTGTGCGTGCGCAAGGTGTCGGGCCCTTCTGAGCCATTTGCTTCGTAAATTTTTCCTAACGGTTTAAAATGTGATCCCTTAAGAATTAAGTGGTTATCGGGCATCTTCGACCTTTTTGGGCGCGTGTCGAAGCCTATCCCCCTTCAACTCCTTCTTGTGGTCTTTTCTATTATGATCCTTCTTCTTTGTCATTCTTTTCGTTGGCATACTTTCAATTCACTCTTTCATGATATCTACGAGTGCGTGGTTATTATAGGTTCAGGACATAAGAGGAAGAGCGG
>DUKA01000140.1 GCA_013329615.1 Candidatus Bathyarchaeota archaeon | reverse complement strand
TCCACGGCATCATAACCGAGGGCGGCCTCGCCAACAATATCATACCAGACCGCGCCGTCATGCAGTTTGGCGTACGCAGCAGCGACGACTCCTACGTGCCCACGCTGGTCAAGATGGTCGAAGACTCTGCCAAGGGCGCAGCCATCGCCACCGGCTGCGAGGTAGAGATCATCGTCAGCCCCGGCCTCAAGTCAAACGTCAGGAACCCCCCGCTCGAGAAGCTCTTCGTCAAGGAGTTCAAGGAGTTCGGAGTCGAGGCGGAGGACCCCGACTACACCGCAGCGCAGCCGCCGGGCGGCAGCACCGACTTCACCGACCTCAGCCACTTCGCCCCCGGCATGCACGCGATGGTCGGCTTCACGAAAGAGGACATCACGGCTCATAGCAAGGAGCTGTGCGCCGCAACGATGACGGAGGAGGGGCACAGGGGCATTGAGATAGGCGCCAAGGTCCTCGCCCTCGCGGGCGTCGAGATACTCTCCGACGCGAAGCTCTGCACCGAGATCAGGGACGCCTTCGACAAGGCGAAGAAGTAGGGCGCCTCCCAAACTCTAAATACATTCCAGATTATCCTAGTTGAACCGGTGACTGTTATGAAGAACGAGTTCAAGCGAATGATGAAGGCTGGGAAGCAGGGCTTCGGCACCTGGATCACGGTCGAGAGCCCCATGTGCGCCGAGTTGATGAGCAGCATGGGCTTCGACTACTTCGTGCTCGACAACGAGCACAGCCCACTCGACATGCTCCACATCCAGACCCTCATGCAGGCATTCCGCCCCGACTCCAAGACGTGTCCCATCGTCCGCCCCTGGTGGAACGATATCGTGGCCATCAAGCGCGCGCTCGACATAGGTGCCCAGGGTCTTCTCATCCCGTGGGTCAACACGCCGGAGCAGGCGAAGCTCGCGGTCAGCTACAGCCGCTACGGCCCCAAGGGTCTACGCGGGTGTGGCCCACGCCGCGCCGCGATGTTCGACCCCGACTACCTCAAGACCGCCGACGAGGAGATATTCATTGCCGTCCAGATCGAGACGAAGGAGGCGGTGAAGAACATCGATGCCATCTGCTCAGTTGAGGGCGTCGACTGCGCCTACATAGGTCCCGGTGACCTGAGTGCGAGCCTCGGCCACATCGGCGACTTCACCAAGCAGGATGAGCAGGACGCCATCGACAAGGTATTCGACGCCTGCAAGGCACACGGCATCGCCCACGGCATCCACGAGGGGAGCGGTAAGCCTCTAGCTGAGCGTATAAAGAAGGGCTACAACATGGTCACCCTCGGTAACGACCTCGTCTACATGAAGATGGGCGTCCAAAACCAGTTCAAGGAACTGGGTATAAAGAAGTAGTCCCGCTTTTTTACTCGAACTCTACGGTGGCCGGGGGCTTCGGCGTCACATCGTAGTAGACAGCGGAGATCTTTGGGCACTTCTCTAATATCTTCTCGGCGGCTTCGCCGAGTGTCTTCCACGACACATCGACGACCTCTACCGTGAGGAAATCGCGCGTCTTCACGGCGCGCAGTGTGACCCTGTAGCCCTTGCGCTGGCGTGCCCCCACGTTGACGAGCACTCTAGTGACCTCGGGGTGTGCTTTCTGCAGCTTCGCCCTCGCGTCCTGCATCTTCTTGAATATGGGTCGGGCATCCCCGAGCCCGAGGAGCACGACATCGCCGTATGTTCTCTTGCCCCCGACGATGCCGGTCGCCTTCTCGGTGAGTATCTCGGCCTCGATGGAGGATGCCTTGAGGTAGCCGGCGACCTCGGATGCTATTCCCTCGTTTTTGCGTGTGGGGTTGGAGCCGAAGATGGCTAGGAAGTATTGGCTCGGCTCGAGCGGCGCGAGGTACTCCTCGGCGATTACAGTTCCCTTCTTCTCCTCGTCGAGCTTCTCGAGGGTCATCTCGCCGACGACGCGGACGCTTAGTCCGGGTCCGGGGAATGGCTGACGCTCGCTCAGTTCCTCGGGCATACCGATGAGTCGGGCTACCTCGCGGACCTGCCACTTATACAGCGCCACGAGTGGCTCGACAACCTTGTAGCCGTAATTCTCGACCGGGTTGATGCCAATCTGCTCTAGGATGTTGTGCTGCGTCTTGACGCCGGCGGCGGTCTCTTCGATGTCCGCCCTGATCGTCCCCTGCACAAGGTTCTTGCACTTCTCACGCTTCGCGGCGTCGCCAAGCGCCTTGTAGAATGTGTCACGGAACGCCTTCCTCTTCTCCTCCGCGTCCTTCAGCCCCTTCAAGGCTGCCATGAACCTGTCGCGCTCATCCAGCACCTTCACGGGCAGGCTGAGCGGCGGGGAGGAGAGCAGCATCTTGACGCGCTCGGGTTCGCCGAGGCGCATGAAATTGTCGTCTATGAAGACGCATGCGAGGTTGTCACCTATGGCGCGGTGGGTTATCGCGGCGGCGACCGTGCTGTCCACTCCCCCTGAGACCGCGATGAGAGCCTTCTCGCTGCCTAGGGCTCTCTTTGTCTCTGCTATCTGCTTCTCAAGAAACATCTTTGCGTCAAATTCGGGCATGATTCTAGACGGATTGGTCGAGGATAAAAGCCTAAGCGGCGATCGACTCGGTGTCTGGTATTTATTCAATATATTTTTTAGCTAGGTCAGCTCCCCGCCGTGTGGTAACGCATGGTCGGCACGGTAGCAGTAATCGGGGCGGGCGTCATCGGCGGAGCAATCGTCAAGTGTCTTCAGGAGTCCGAGGAGGTCGGCAAGGTCATAGCGACACGCAGAAGCCTCGAATCCCTCAAGGAACTCAAGGAGCTAGGCGCCGAGGTCACCACGGACAACAGGGCTGCGGCGAAGAAGGCGGACATCGTCTTCCTCTGCGTGAAGCCCGGAGACGTGAGCACAGTCCTCAAGGGGATAGAGAAGGAGATAAAGGGCAAACTCGTCATCAGCTCCGCAGCCATCATCCCACTCGAATTCTATAAAGACGCCGTCCCCGGAGCCAGATACATCCGCTGCATGCCAAACATCGCCGCCCTTGCAAAGGCGAGCTTCACCGCCTTCACGTGCGACGCCGGCGTCACCGCCGAGGACAAGACCACTGCTAAGACCCTCCTCGACACCATGGGGACCAGCATGGAGGTCGAGGAGAAGTACATGGACGCCGTCACCGGCCTGAGCGGCAGCGGCCCCGCCTTCGTCGCCATAGTCATCGACGCCATGATGTTCGGCGGACTCAAGGTCGGACTCCCACGTGAGCTGAGCCTACGTAGCTCCGCACAGTCCGTCCTCGGCGCCGCGAAGCTAGTCCTCGACGGCACTATGAAGCCTAACGAGATCGCGGAGATGGTCACCACACCCGGCGGCACGACAATCGACGGCATCTACGAGATAGAGGACGGCAAGCTCCGCACCGCGCTCATGAACGCGGTCGAGGCCGCGACGAAGAAGAGCGCGAACATGCGCCCCAAGTGGGAGAAGAGCGCGTAAGGAAGCTGTTAAATCCCCTATTCACCCACTTTTCCAGCCAGTGAAACGATTGTCCTACGATCTTCTGATCAAGAACGGTAAAGTGATCGACGGCGCGGGCAACCCATGGTATATGGGTGATGTCGCCGTCGAGGGCGACAGGATCGCCGCGATAGGCAAGCTCGGCGACGCGAAAGCGGAGAGGATCATCGACGCAAAGGGACTCGTCGTGGCTCCCGGATTCGTCGACGCCCACAGCCACAGTGATTTCAACACACTCGTCTACAGGGAGATGGAAGGCACCGTCATGCAGGGCATCACGACGGTCGTCACGGGCCAGTGCGGTTCGAGCATCGCGCCCGTCAACCCAACCATGCTCGCCCTCTGGGAGAAAGAAGTCAACTCCCAGCTACCACAGGGCGTCTCCCTCAAGGTCACGTGGAACACCTTCGATGAGTACCTTAGGGAGGAGGAGAAGGCGGGGCTAGGCGCCAATGCTGCCCACCTCGTCGGGCACGGCGCCATACGCGCCGCTGGGATGGGACCCGACGCACGCGCCCCAACCGCGAAGGAGCTAAAGAAGATGAAGGAGCTCACCGCCGAGGCGATGAAGGCGGGGGCATGTGGCATCAGCAGCGGCCTCATCTACCCGCCGGGCATCTTCGCAAAGACCCGTGAGCTCATCGAGGTCTCCAAGGTGGTCGCCGAGTACGGTGGCATCTATGCCACTCACCTCCGTGGGGAGGGGCGTTCCCTCATCAAATCATTACGGGAGGCGATAACCATCGGTGAGAAGGCGGGCATCCCGGTGCAGATCAGCCACCACAAGGCAGCCAACAAGGCGGTCTGGGGCAAGAGCAGGACGACCCTGAAGATGATCGAGAGGGCGCGCGCCAAGGGCATCGACGTCACAGTCGACCAGTACCCATACCGCGCCGGAGCCACGAGCCTCGTCACCCTCCTCCCCCCGTGGACACACGACGGCGGCATCGAGAAACTACTCACGCGCCTCGCCGACCTCAAGCAGCGGGAGAAGATGAGAAAGGACATCAAGGAAGGCATCCCCGGCTGGGAGAACTTCGCAGGAGAACTCGGCTGGGAGAACGTCATGGTCTCTAGCATCAAGGGCGACAAGAACAAGAAGTACGAG
>DUKA01000198.1 GCA_013329615.1 Candidatus Bathyarchaeota archaeon | reverse complement strand
CTCCACCGCGTTCTTGATCAGGTTATCCAGCACACGCCTGATCCTGTCGGGGTCCACAGTCGCGACTATGAACTCGGTCTCGAAAACCGCCTTCACCTTGATGCCCTCGCCGACGTTGGCGGCCTTGATCCTCTCATCGACTATGTCCTTGAGGTTGACGAGTGTGCGCTGAAGCTCGATTGGCGTCGTGTTGCTCCTGAGATCGTCCAGTATCTTGGAGGCGTAGTCGACGCTCTGGTCTATGGTCTGGGTGAGCATCTCGGCCTTCGATGGGTCGGCGTTGAGCAGGAAGGAGGCGCTCCTGATGGTCTGGAGGGGGCCTCGCAGGTCGTGCCTGACCATACCGGTGACCCGATTGGCGCTCTCGAGGAGTTCACGTGTCCTCTCCGCCTGCGCGCGCGCGTCTGCCTCCATGTGCCTGAGGCGGTACATCGCCGAGGCGACGTGGCTCGCGAGGGTCTCAAGGAGGACGCGGTCCATCTCAGTGAAGGCGTCGATGTGCGTGTCCTCGATGTTTATCAGTGCAAGCGTCTCGTCGGCGACGAGGACCGGGACGGCGAGCTCGGCTTTTGTTGAGACTGAGCCCTTGATGTAGTCGGGGTCGCTCCTGATGTCGTTTAAGAGGATCGTCCGCTTCTCGCGGGCGGCCTTGACGGTTATCCCATTACCATTCATGTACAGTGGAGTCTTCGGGGGGTTCAAACCGCGGCTTCCGAGTGGGACGAGCGTGTCGGTGTCGAGGAGGAAGAACGTGAGCAGCTTGAATCCGAGAACCCTCTGGCAAGCGTCGAGCGTGGTTTTCACGATGAGCTTCAGGTTGTCCGCCGAAGCTAGGACGGCGGCGTGGCTATGCAGAGCGGATATCTTCTCCTGATAGCGCCTAGCCTCTGTGACATCGTGAAGGATGTTTATGCCGGCGTTCTGGCCGCGGAAGACGATGGGGGTGTGCGACGCCTCGACGTAGCGTGTGCCCCCGCCGGGTGCCTTCATCTTGAACTCGTAGCGGGGAGGCACGTTTTTACCCATCGCCCTGTCTTGGGCCATCTGTCTGAGCTTTGCGGAGTCCTCCGACTCAGCGAACTCGTCCGTGGACCTGCCAATTAGCTTCGCGGGGTCGGTGTATCCGGCGAGTTCGGCGCGCTTCTTGTTGGCGTAGACGATGACGTTGTCGACCGAGATCGAGATGGGGTCGTTGGAGTGCTCGAGGAGGGTCCTGAAGAGCTCCTCGGTGTTCCTGAGCGTCCTCTCCGTGTCCGCCTTGAGGAGGGCGAGGCTTATGCCCGCCGCGAGTTCCTCGAGGAAGGACACGAGCCGTGGGTTGACGACGTCTTTTCTGTGGTCGTTGACCTGTAGGAGGCCGATGATGTCGTCGCCGTTCTTGAGTGGGATGTGCGCCATTGACTCGTACCCCTCCCTCAGGCAGTTTGCCCTGCACAGGAGCCTCGGCGCCTCGTCCCCGAGTTCCCGAGCCAGTTGGCTGCTTGAGCCGGTCCAGAAGCTCCCCGCCGCGGTGAAGAACGGTCGCTTGGGGTCGCTGCGACCCTGTATGACGTGGCCGCACATGCAATCGAGGATGGTGGTCTTGCTGCCCTTGACGATCAAGCTGGACTCGTGCACGACGTGTTCGTCGGAGAAGCCTATTGCCGCGTAGTTGGGGTAGTCGCCCCTGTTTCGCAGCCTTATGGCGAGCGCCTCGGCGTCTGTAAGACCCTTGAGTATGACTAGAACGGCCTTCACGGACTCCGTCGGCGTCTTTGCCTCGTTTACCGCGTTAAGTATGCGTAGTATCATGGCGTCCCTGATGGAGTCCCGCCATACCTCAACCGCCTGCCTCGTTCTTTCAGCCAGCGTCTTGACGCTTGAGGGGCGACACTCGTCTATGATGTAGTCGGTCACCCCCATCTTGAAGGCGGATAGGAGGGAGTCGCTATCCGCCTCCGCCGTGTAGACGATGAAGGGCATCCTCCGCATCCCCCCCACCCTCTTCGCCAGTTTTTCAGCGCCGGGCTTGGAGATGTGGCAGCACAGGACCACGCAGTCGTACTCGCCGAATCGGAGCGACTTGAGCGTACCCCGCGTCAAGGGCATCGCGGCGACGCTGTTTTTCCCATCCGCCTTCTCGAGGGCTGTCTTCGTAGCTTCTAGACCCTCTGGGTCTCCGCCGACGAGAAGAGTCCTTATCGACCGCGTCGCCTGCTTGCCGCCCTGAGGCAAAACGAATCGTTTAGTTCTTGACTTTGCCGTGTAAAAGGTTGATGCTTGAGGGCTAGGGCTTGAGGTAGCCCTTGAGGTACTGCTTCATGGGTCTACCGAGCGCCGCCTCGACGGGGTCGTATATCTCGGGGTACCTGTTGCCGTCGCCGACCTTGATCTTCTCCTTGGGGGCGGTGACGACGTAGACGGTGTCGCCTTTCTTTAGTGCGGCGCTTGTCACCGGGTTGCCCTCGGCGTCGAATGTGGTCATGAGGTCGGGGAACGTCATGACGCGCTTGCCCGCCCTTTTCGAGGGTCATGTACTCGTTGACGTAGCCGAGCTCCCACGTCTCCTTGCCCTTGATGGTCATGAAGCCGACGTCGAAGCCGCCGCGCGCCTCGGTGGTCATCTCGATTATCTTGCCCTTCTCGATGAGCTGTCCGCCGAGGAACTTTGCCGCCGCCTTGACGGCTTCCTCGCCCTTCTTGACCTTGAGGTAGGCTTTGCCGAGGTCGATTGCCTGCTGTATCGCGCCGGGTGCGCCGTGTTCTAGGCACCACTCGACGGGTATGGGATCCCTCGCCATGGCGATGAGTGCCTTGCAGTCGCCCGCCATGAAGCGTATCTGGTTGCTCGTCCTCTGTAGTGTGCCCCAGCAGACCATCTCCGCGCCCTCCGTGGCGCCAGCCTTGACGGAGTTGTAGTCGATCCTGTGGATGCCCATGCTTCCCATCATCGCGGTTGGGTGGGCGCGGCCGTCTCCGGGTATGTCCACGACGGGTAGCCCTAGCGCCGCGGCGGGTATCCATCCGCCGAAGCTGTTCTGGCCACCGTTCTCCGCGGCGATGACGCCGTCAAACTCCACGCCCGCCTCCCAGAGCAGCTGGACGGCGCGTATGAAGTGGCGCGCCTTAGTCTCGCCCTTTTGCGTCGGGGCGCCCAGCGCCGCGACAGTGATAACGTTCCACTCGGGGGGAGCCTCCTCTGGGCTATACAGTTCAATGCCGCCGAGCTCCATAGCGAGCTTGCCCGCGGCGCGCCCCTCGTCGGGCCAGCCACCGCCGCCACCGCCGAGTATCGTGCCACCGATCGTCAGTGCCTCAACATCTTCGTAGGTTATCTTCCTAGGCATACCTATCAGGGTAAAAGCCCCCGATTGGGGATATAACGCCCTCCATCGAATACGCTAAACGGCTGCGCGGTGCAGATCCCCACATGGCCGGCACACGCAGGTATGTAGTCGTCGACGAGAGGGACAACGTCGCCACCGTCGTCGAGCCCCTCAAGAAGGGCGATTCCGTCGAGGTCGGTAGTACAAAGATCAGGCTGCTCAGGGACATCCCGGAGGGACACAAGTTCGCCCTGTCCATGATACCGAGGGGGAGCTACGTCGTAAAGTACGGCGAGTGGATAGGCAGGGCGACAGCCGACATTGCCGCGGGGGACCACGCGCACGTCCATAACGTCGAGGACATAGTCGACGAGGTGAGGAAGTTGTGAGGAAGACCTTCAAGGGCTACCGCAGGGCGGACGGTCGCGCCGGTGTCCGAAACTACATCGCCGTCGTCCCCACAGTCCTCTGCAGCGTCTCCGTCGCCCGGAGCATAGCGGAGGCCACGAAGATCAACGCATTCCCACACGAGGGGGGTTGCGGTCAGGTAGGCCCCGAGAGGGAGCACACCTCGCGCATCCTCAGGGGCGTAGTCAGCCACCCCAACGTCGGCGCCGTACTCACCGTGGGACTCAGTTGCGAGCAGGTCGACGCCGCGAAGCTAGCCGAGGCAGCGGGCGACAAGCCGACGCGCCACATCAGGATACACGACGCTGGCGGCAACACCAAGGCGGTGAAAAGGGGTATAGAACTTGTCAACGAACTGAAGAACGAGATCAAGGGCGCGGAGCATACGCGGATAGGCGTCGAGGAGCTCACCATCGCCACACAGTGTGGGAGCAGCGACACAGGCTCGGGCATCGCCTCCAACCCAGCGGTCGGCGCCATGGCGGACCGGCTAATAGAACTCGGCGGAGCCATCATCCTCGGCGAGACGGGCGGCCTCTACGGCGCAGCCGGCCTCATGGCGCGCAGGGCAGCCACGAAGCAGATAGGAGACGAGATAATCACCATGACGGACAAGCTCGAAGTCTACTACAAACGCATGGGGCACAGCCTGAGGGAGGGCAACCCCACCCCCGGCAACATCGCCGGCGGCCTCACAACCCTCGTCGAGAAGAGCCTCGGCGGTGTAAGGAAGGGGGGAACAAACACGATACAGGGCATCCTCGGCCCCGGGGAGAAGACCACGAGCAGGGGTCTCTGGGTGATGAATACCAGTCACGGCATCGGCAGCTGCGCCGCCGCCGACATGCTCGCCTCCGGAGCGCAACTACTCGCCTACACCACCGGCGGGGGCAACCCGATAGGCAACCCCCTCGCCCCAGTAGTAAAGATAACAGCGACGAGGAGGACAATCGAGAGGCTCGACGACATAATCGACTTCGACGCCAGCCCCGTCCTCCGGGGGGAGGAGACGGTCAAGGAGTGCGGAGACCGCCTCCTTGACGAGATGATAGCAGTCGCGAACGGCAAGAAAGTTCAGGCTGAGAAGACGCGCCACACCGCCTTCGCAATAGGCGATGTGGCCCTCTAAAAAGTAGGGAGAAAGGGTTTAGTAACCGGGGAACCTGCCGCGCTTCTCCAGCTCCAGCAGGGCGCTCCACTCGGTCGCGGCGTCGTTCTGGAGTATGTCAAGCTGCCCCTCCGAGAGGTGGCGGAACCTGCCCTGAGGCTTCAGGTACTCCGCGATGGGGCGGAGTTCCTTCGGCTTGAGGTTGAGCTTGAAGTTGCCCTCGTCTATCTCCATGAGAGGCCACGCGCCCGTCTGGACGGCAAGCTTACCCATTTCGACCGTCCTGTTCTCGGGGAAGTACCACCCCGTCGGGCACGGCTGGTGCACGTGGAGGAAGGCGAGGCCCTTGCCCGCCCTCGTGATCTCCTGTGCCTTCTTTATCTTCTTCTCGAGGTCGGGGAGGTAGCTCAGGCTGGCGGTTGCGATGTAGGGTATCCTGTGTGCGGCCATGATCATCTC
>DUKA01000208.1 GCA_013329615.1 Candidatus Bathyarchaeota archaeon | reverse complement strand
GCCATACCTCCCCTATCAGGAGCCACTCAAGATGGAGTTAAAATCGCTCACCGACGCCATCCGAGCCGACACACCCCCCCAAGTCACAGGCGAAGACGGCCTACGAGCCCTAAGCATCTGCGAGGCAGCCCTACAATCAGCCAAAACGGGCAAGCAGGTAAAACCCGTCTAAATTTTCGTGGAGCCTTATAGTAGGACCACCAATCCCTCAAATAAAAGATAACTCGACACGACGTATCCCATGACGGCTCCACCGCAGAGGAAGGGCAGCCCCGCCTGCGGTTTACCCCTCGCCACGAGCACCGACAGGACGGCAAACCCAACCAACGTGCCCAACAAAACAGCCACTATGATTGGCAGCCCCACCGAACCCATTGTAGAGTAGATTGATACAACCAAACAACCGGGTATGATGAGGTCGCCCAACCCCATGTAGTAAGCCCTACGCTCCCCCTGAGATGACCCCTTAACGATATCCACATTCCCACCCTCCACGTAGCCGCCCCTCGGCACTATCAACACCAGAGGCAGACCCGAGTCGAGGATCGTCTCCGCAAGCGTGAGCATGTGCTTCGTCTTATAAACCGCGATCGCATCATACACCGTCAACAATAGCAGCAGGGCTGCCGTAAGCGGCGGCGAGAGTGAGATGCCCAACACGGTCGTCGTCACCGCCCCCAACAGGACCGCCGCGGTGTCGATGATATACCACCTCCTCCACCTCACCAACAAATAGACCAAGCCAAGCGACAGTAGCGCAGAAACCCCAACCGCCAGGAAATCACCCAACATAAACCAAGACAATGTATACAAGGTCGAGAACAGCGAAAACCAAATCGCACCCAACATGACCCACCTGACGAGTACGCCCTTCCTGAACCGCCTCAGGGCAAGTATCACGCCCGTCGTCACGACCATCATCGCCGCGAAGTACACGACGTCGACGGGATCCCCCGAATCCTCAAAGGCGTAAAGCCCCGCGCCGCTGAACGGCCCCACAAGGAGCAGCGCCAACACATCGACAACGACGAAGAGGGACCCCATCACAAGAAAGGGCACAAGTCCCCCAAGAGAAGAGCCCCACCTCACCATGAAGCCAAGACCAACGCCCACCTACTTGAACATACAGGGGAAGATCATATCTCCCTCTTCATCTTCAACGTCTCAGGCATCGTCGTGAGCACCGTACCGCCTACCACAGTCGCAGCAATCAACAGCGTGAGCACCGACGCGGGCCCCGCCAAGTTCCAGATCCACCCAGCCGAGACCGGCACGATGATCCCAACGACCCCACCGAAGAGCCCCAGGAGGCCACCCCAGCTACCCAGCAGACTGATTGGTACAATCTCAGCTCTCATAGCGGTACCCGTCACCATGCCGAGCATGTAGAAACCTTGGAAGACCCCCGAGGCAATCAGCATCCAAGATGCGCCCACCGGGGCGAAGGCGAGCAACACCAGGGAGAGGCAGTACAACGGCAGACAGAGGTAGACTACCCTCTTCCTCCCGAAGCGATCCGCCAACTTGCCACTCGGGATCGACAAGATGAGGGGAACCAGAAGCGCCGCCGTCGCCATCCCGCCCAGCGTAAACGCGTCGGCCCCCTTCACCTCAGCAGCATACAACGGAATATAGATCATGTTCAGGAAAAAGGGCACAGTCATTATACTCTGGTAGAGGAGGAACCTCTTCACCGCCACACCCTTGCTCAGAACCTCCCTAACCCCCTCGAACATACCCAGCCCCCTCTTGGGCGTCGCCCTCTTGCTCGGGTTCGAGAACTTCCACGCCACGAGGCCAAACTCAGCTACAAGCACCACGAACTGGATCCAGAAGATGGGCCTGATGCCATCCGCCGTCATCCCCCCAGAGGCAGCGATGACCGCGGCACCCACGATGGGCGCAACTATCCCAGATATCGCCGCGAGGCTGTCACAGAGCTGCATACCCACCGCCCTGTCCTCGTTGACGAGCGAACTCCCACAGACCACGGGGCACGACGTCTGATTCACCCTCGCCGCCAACGTGAAGATGAACATCGCAGGAATCGTCCACAACCAACTCGTGGCGAGGCCGAAGAGCAGCGCCCCCACCGCCATGAAGATGGTCCCGAAGAAGAACGTCCTCTTCAACCCATACCTATCGATCGCCCACCCGGAGGGCAGCGCGGTCAGGGTCGCCCCGACGCCCGCAAGGCTGTTCACGAGGCCAATCTGAACCGAGTTCGCCCCGAGCGCGATGAGGTAGATGGACTGGTACTGCTGGACTAGGGAGACGGCGAAGTTCTCGACGCTCCTACGCACCATGTTGACGTTGAACGCAGTCTCCTGCCTCTTCAGAAAACTGACACCTTTTAAAACCAGACCCTCACCCATGTTCCTCATCTTCGACGATCCGCGTCCCGCGGAGCGATACTAGCCAAAAATGCAGGCTCAGAATATAATGATCACCCCGAACCGGGGGGAAGAATACGGCTCCTAAGATGTGGCGCGTTCAACGAAGAGACTGTTGAACCTCTTCCAGTCGCAGTCCACCGTCAGATCCGTGTTAGCCTCCTTCGGTAGGGGGTGCCTCCTCGAGAGCCCATACGCAACGGTCTGCCCCACCGTCAACTCCCCCTTCGTCTCGACATCGACGAAGCACCGCCGACACTTCATCAGCGCCGGATCTATAGCCGCGCCAACCGTCAAGGCGTCTCCAATCTGCAGACCCCCCTTCCAATCCGGATGCAGCCCGATCAAGTAACTGAACCAGGGATCGAAGTTCTCGAAGCAGTACCGGGTCGCCTCGTTCACCTCCCTAACCTTCGCCCACTCCTCCCCCGACAACACCGGCTGGTAATAGGTCTCCAGCCCAACCATCGTGATGTGCATGCCGGAGTTGAAGAATATCTTCGCTGCGAGGGGGTCCCCCCAGATGTTGAACTCCGCCACGGGCGTCGTGTTACCCGACACAAGCACCGCGCCGCCCATCGAGTAGACCTCCTTCACCTTCTTAGCGAACTTCGGCTCCCTGAGCAGCGCCGAGGCAACGTTGGTCAACGCCCCGAGGGTGATCAGCGTCACATCCCCCGGAGCCTCCATCACCTTCCTGATCATCAGGCTGACACCATCCTCCTTCACAGGCGTGAGCCCAGGTCGGCGGATCGCCCTAGTGGATGCCCTTCCACCGCTCTTCCAGATCCTGAGGATGTTCTTCCTCTCCTCAGCCAAGTCCTGAGACATCGAAACCTCAAGCCCCTCAGCCACAGGAACATCCACCCTGCCAAGCAGCTCAACCGCGTTCAACACGTCGTCGGTCGAGTCACGCAGGTTCCGTATCCCACTCAGGGTGCTAATCCCCACGACGTCAAGGTCCTTCGACTTTAACGCTAGGACGAGCGCCATGAAGTCATCGAACTCACCATCAGTGTCAATGAAAACACGCTTCATAAACATACAGTGTCAAAACAAGATAGATATAACCGACGATCCAAATACAGACGTACAACGAGGATCCACGATGAAAATAGTAGTCGTCGGCATGGGCTACGTGGGAACACCCGTCGCCGCCCTATTCGCAGATGTGCCCGGATTCAAGGTGACAGGCATACAGCGCCGCTCCTCCCGATCCGCGTGGAAGATAGACGCCCTCAACAGCGGACGATCCGTGATCGAGGCCGAGGAACCGGGGCTACCTGAGCTGATAAAGCGCATCCACGACAAGGACACATTCCACGTCACCGACGACGTCGCCGCCTACCACAACGCCGACGCCATAATAATCGCCGTCCAGACCCCAGTCGACGACAACCACGTCCCCCAATACGAGTCACTACGACAGGTCCTCACCGACATCGGCGACAACATGAGGAAGGGGGTTCTCGTCTGCCTCGAATCCACCGTCGCACCAGGCACAACACAGCACCTAGCAAAACCAATCCTCGAACAGCACAGCGGCATGAAAGCCGGCAGAGACTTCGGCCTACTCTTCAGCTACGAGCGGGTGATGGTCGGCCGCCTCCTACACAACCTCACCATGTACGACCGCATCGTCGGCGGCATCGACGACGAATCCACCCGCCGCGGCATCCAACTCTACAGCCACATAGTGAAGGCGAAACTCCACCCCACCGACGCACTAACCGCCGAGGTCGCCAAGGTGACCGAAAACGCCTACAGGGACGTAAACATCGCCTTCGCCAACGAGGTCGCGTTGATCTGCGAGAGCCTCGGCGTAAACGTACACGACGTCCGAAGCTTCGTAAACAGCCTACCCAACGACGACAGCAACCCATCCGCAAACCCATACCGAAACATGCACACACCCGGCGCAGGCGTCGGCGGACACTGCCTCCCCAAGGACAGCTGGCTCCTCAAATACGGCCTAGACGCCTACGGCTCAACGAAGTTCGACACGCCCATCATCACCGGTAGCCGACACCTCAACGACTCCATGCCCCTCCACATGAAACAGCTAACCGAAGAGGCTCTGAAAGAGAAGGGTGTCAAGCTCAAGGACGCAAAGATAGCCATCCTCGGCGTCGCCTTCCTAGAGAACAGCGACGACACCCGGAACACCCCCACTGAACCCCTCTACAACGCACTGAAGGGAGAGTGCAAGAGCCTCATTGCACACGACCCCTACGTCAAAGAATACGAGGGCATGAAGATCACATCAGACGTCGGTGAAGCCGTCAAGGGAAGAGACTGCATCATCGTGGCAACACGTCACAAAGAATACTTAAAGCTCGAACCAGAAAAACTCAAAAAATTGATGAGGACACCCATCATCGTCGACGGCAGAAATATCTTCGACCAAGCCGAGTGTACGAGCCTCGGCTTCAGCTTCAGAGGCGTTGGACTACCCAAGAAACGCTAGCTCGTCCGAGTCCCAAGCGTCACGTCGACCAACATCGTCGAACCACCCCTGATGATCGTCAACGAGACGAAATCCCCCGACCTCTTATTCCTCTGCATATAAAGTATCAAATCGTAGAGACTCCCTACCTCTGCCCATCCGCGGCGGTGACGACATCGCCCCTATCGGCACATAGGAACCATCAACGACTCTCCAAGTCGAGCCACCCCCCAGCCCCGCCTTCTCAGCCGGGTTGCCCTTCCCAACCGTTGTGATCAGGGTTCCGTAGGTCCCCTCGGGGAGATCCATCGCAGAGATTATCCCAGGCGTCACATCCAGACCGCTTATCCTCAGGTAAACCTGCGCATAACTACCCTCAGCGATCAGATCGTTGATCTCCCGCGCTATAGTGTTACTCGGCACCGCGAAGCCGATCCCAGTCGACGAGGAGGAGGCGATAGCGGTGTTGATTCCCACAACCTCGCCACTCATGTTGAGCAGCGGCCCACCACTGTTACCAGGGTTGATGGCCGCATCTGTCTGTATCACGTCGACGATCGCGGAACCACTCTCAGAGTCCATTTTCCTCCCCAAGGCGCTGACAATCCCCGTCGTCAACGTATCCGCGAGACCATAGGGATTACCAATTGCCAGCACAGACTCCCCGACAACGAGCGACGAGGAATCACCAAGCTTCAGTGGTACGAGTAGCGCAGCCGGGGCGTCCACATCGATGACCGCGATATCCGAGTAGGGATCCACCCCCACAACCGTTGCATGTACTATCGTGCCGTTGATGAACGTCACGGTCATACTATTAGCACCATCTATAACGTGGTTGTTCGTGATTATCCTCCCCTCAACATCGTAGACAAAGCCGCTACCTGTCGCCGTTCCCGCTGGGAGAGTCGCCTTGATCAAAACGACGCTCCCTCTCACCCTCTCATAGATCGAGGAAACATCGCCAACGTCACCCGAAGACCCACCAGACGAAGAGTTCAACGCGACGCTCAGTGAGGCGATCTTAGAATTGGACTCGGCCAGACTCGTCCCGAGCGCCTGAACCGTGGAGACCAGCGACGTGACCTGCCCACTCAGATAGCCAACACGGTTACTGCTATCGACGTAGGTAAAGGCTGAGAAGCCTAGGCTAAGGATTAAAAGCGCGCCTAGGGCGGTGTTGAACCGATTCTTTCCAACTCTAGACCCAGGTTCCTCTTCACGCCTCGGCGTGTGAACCGGTGTGCTTGGCAGATTCTCAACCCTCTCGACACCAATATGCTGCTCAGAAACCACTTCACCGCCTTGAGGATGCACCTTCTCTTCAGAAGGTATGTTCTCATTCTCTTTTTCGTCGCTCAAATCGATCACCTTACCTTCAGCAGTCTTTCTCAACGAGCCACTGGACAAAGCCGCTCATAAACGATTTTTCAAGATCACACCAGAATCACACCAAATTTACTATACACAACTTTAAGGCACCCCCAAACCATCCAATACAAACACGCCAAGGGTGAATAGATGGCCCTCTCCCGACGCTCCTACAAGCAGCTACTCCTCTGGCTCATCGAAGGATCCAGAGGCGGCGTCAACAGGGGGAGGATAATTGAGGCGATAAAGGCGGAGCCGCTCAACGCCAACCAGCTCTGCAACCTACTCGGCGTCGACTACAGGACCATTCGCCACCACATTGATGTCCTAGAGAAGAACCGCCTCATCACCTCAGTGGGAGAACACTACGGCAAGGTGTTCTTCCTGAGTCAGGAACTCGAGCAGAATTACTCTGATTTTGAAGAGATTTGGAACAATCTAGAAATGAGGCTGAAAGACAATGGGAGAAAATGAGAACCGGATGCAGAAGAACCAGTGGATACCCCTAGCCATAGTACTCGTACTGGCAGCCATACTGCTGATACTGTGGGGTCCACTAAACACGCTGTACCTGATATTCAGCAATCCTGGTCGCCCCCTCCTGGAGCAATTGACTCCCCAGCAACTCATGGAGGTGAGCAACATGCTCGTTCTATACATACAGGGCAGGACCGTACTGGCGCTCATAAACACCTGTCTTCTCATCTACCTGGTGATCCTCTACTACAACATGTACCGCGAGACGAAGTCGAACTTCGCCCTCTGCCTCATACTATTCTCCGCTACACTCTTCCTCTACTCCATAACGAGCAACCCGATACTCATCTGGGTAAACGGCTTCAATAACACGAACATATTCAACATGTTCAACTTCCTGCCCGACGTCTTCACTACTCTGGCATTAGCGATACTAATCTACCTCAGCAGGCAGTGAGGCGCTACCACGTCCCTTGATGCTTTCCGGAATCCTCTCGTAGATGTCGTCGACGGGTCGGGGATACGAACAGATGACGAGTGCAAAACCCACCCCCAACAGAGCCCCTCCTATAATATCTGTCGGGTAATGGACTCCCACATATATTCTTGAGATGGCGACAAGCGCGGCCTCAATGGTTAGTAGAGTCGCCTGCCATCGCCTCAGTTTGAGCAAGGCAACAACCGTCCCCCCAGCGACAATCAACGTATGTCCTGAGGGAAAACTTGAATCAGCCTCTACTGGCACGAGAAGCCGCACCCCCTCGAGCAAATTATAAGGCCGAGTCCTAAAAACGAGTTCCTTCGCGAGATACCCCGCACCGATGAGCAGCATGAAGAGCAGCCCCATAGTCAACGCCGCCCTCTTCTCCCTCTCCCCCCCAAAGACAAAAAGCACCACGATCGCCGCCCCCCAAACAACCTCACGCCCATATAGGCTCAGGAGAACCATCAGCGAATCCATCACAGTCGCTGGAGCCCACGAATTCACAGCAAAGAACACGTCGACATCGACCGATTCAAAGACTCCCCCACCTACTGTGATACTGAGAGCGAGATAGACGACGAGGAAGACCCCTCCATAGATGAGCAGTCGCCTTGAACCACCCACCACGTGCCACCCCACCAACAGACGAGCCCCTCGACGACTCAAAGAGTCTCACCCACGGAAAAAAGCATCTAAACCAAACACCCACACGCGAACATACTTAACCAGAAACCTCACATTCTACCCAGAAGGTTGGCTCAAAATGGTCAACGTTGAGGCAATAGAGAGGTTCATCACCGCAGAGATAACGGGGCGCAAACACCCCGGTTCATCAGTCGCCATCGTCAAAGACGACAAGGTACTCTGGTCCCGCGGCTTTGGCTATGCAAACATCAGAAAAGATGCGAAGGCAACCCACGAAACCATCTACGGGTGCGCCTCCGTCACAAAACCCGTCGTCACCGTAGGATTCCTCCAGTTATTGGAGCAAGGAAAATTCAACCTAGACGACAAAGTGGACACACATCTCGACATAAATATAAGGGACATAAAGGGTGAAGAACCCGCGATACGCGACCTCCTCACACACTACACTGGTATGCCCACCCGTGTGCCCCCACTCTACCTCCTCGGCGAAAAAGCCGACTATATGAAGACCTACATATCATCGGCGGCACGTATGGTCAGGCCGCGGGGAGAGACATGGGCCTACTGCAACACCGCGTTCACGATAGTCGGCCAACTCATCAAGCAGTTCACCGGCCTCGAATACGACGAATACCTGAAGAAACACGTCCTCAAACCTCTCGAGATGACCTCAAGCGACTTTGAACTCAGCCCAATGATCTCTGAAGGTCTCGCGCAGGGCTACAAACGGGCTGGAGAACCCGAAAACCCCCTCATCCCTAACCCGCCATACGTCCTAGGCACCAAACCCGCGGACCCAGCAGGCAGTCTCTACTCGACGGTAACCGACCTCTCAAAGTTCCTCACAATGAACATGAACGGCGGCGAATACAAGGGCAAGAGACTTCTCGAAGAAGAAACTATCAGAGAGATGCAGAGGTTGCAAGCGCCGACGGGCAAGTCACGAAGCGGAATGGGACTGACTTGGTTCAGAACCATACACGACGACCACGTCATGCTTTACCACACGGGCGGCCTTCCCGACTACACAAACCACCTCTGCTTCTACCCCGAGGAGAAACTGGGTGTAGTCTGGCTAAGCAACCTGCAGGACGGCTCGGGGTGGAGACCACCTGCCCCCACGGTGCTACGTATAGCCCTCGGAGAGGAAGTCAAACCAAGCAACCCACAGGCTCCCCCGGAAAACTGGGCAAAGATCACAGGCACATACGGCGACGAGCTCAACCACATATCAATACGGGTGGTCAATGGCTTCCTCACACTTGGCGACCGCCTAACCCTCGAAAAGATCGACGAAACAAGATACCGGGTACACGGGGCGTCAAACGATAGCGAAGAGCTCACACTCGAATACTCCGAGGACGGCCACATATCACAGATCGACCTCGGGACCTCCTATTATCGGAGGTACAAGCCCGAGACACTCCGAGTAGATACCGGAGCCGAACTCTTAGGCAACTGGGTCGGAGAATACTACGACGCATATGGCTTCCACGCCCTCGAGTTGAGAATCTCGAGCAGAACCATAGCCACGGCGAGCAGTCCGAACGGAGAATACATCCCCCTGCGCGGCTTCCGAGCTGAACTCGGCCAAGTAACAGGTCAAGGAACATTCAGGATCCCCCGTGAATACGCTCGCTGGGGGCTAATCGACTATATCGACGTTAAGCTAGACCTGAAAGCCGTAGACGGGCAATTGATAGGGGTGCTCTCCGCCCATAGTGGAGCCAATAAACTAGTGTTGAAAAAGAAGAGATAAATTAGATTCAGCTACTCCACTTTATCTTGGGCATTATTGCTGTCTTCTTTTCCTCTATCCTGTTCTTATACTTGATCAGTTTCGGGATCGTCAACCGAAGCTCCGCATCTAAGTCATTCGTAGGCTTAAACCCGAGCGCAGGGAGCTTCTCCCTATCCGGGTTATAATAGTGCTCCTCCTTCTCAAGCCGAGGATTCTCAATATTTCCGATCTTCGCCTTCAAACCAAACTCGCCACTCACTTTCACTACGTGCTCCGCCAACTCATTTACTGAATAGGTCTCGTCGAACTGGTTGAAAACTCGATATTCCCCTTCCTTCGGCGGGTTCTCAGCCGCTATGGTGAGACACTGCATACTATCACGTAGCGCCAGATAGCCCCTTGTCTGTCCACCCTTACCGTAAGGCGTCAACTCGTGGCCGATGACAGCCTGTGCGCAGAACCTGTTGAGGGCGGTTCCCCATGCCTCGTCAAAGTCGAAACGAGTGAGTAGATCATCGTTAACCATTTCCTCAGTGACTACGCCGTGGACGGGGCCTTGCATGATATCGGTGCTACAAAGACCCCAGATTCTACAGGCGAACATGATGTTATAGGAGTCATGTACCTTGCTGAGGTGGTACCAACTGCCTGGTTGGCGGGGGAAAGAGAGTGTATCTTTACGGCCCCGATACTCGACCTCGAAAAAACCTTCGGGTATGTCGATGTTCGGGGTCCCATACTCTCCCATAGTGCCCAACTTGAGGAGATGGCACTTGGGGACGTGTTTCTTCATGGCGAATAGGATGTTATTCGTTCCAATGATGTTGTTGATCTGTGTATAGTTGCAGTGTTCGATGTCGATCATGCTATATGGCGCGGATGGTTGCTCGCCGAGGTGTACAATGCAGTCAGGTTTTTCCTGCCCGATGACCTTGTCGGTAAAATCGACGCTTGTCAAGTCACCCTCGTAGAAACCAAGTTTTCTACCCGTGGCTTTCTGATACGCGTCGAGTCTCTCTCGCATCGACTTAATTGGGGTCGCAGAGTGTGAGTGTAGCTCCTCGACGTTTCTGCGTCTGCTAAAGTTGTCTACTCCTGAGACGTTGTGTCCCCTGGCGCTGAGGTGCATGGCGAGTGGCCACCCCAAATAACCATCCATACCCATGATGACGACGTTCAAAGTCATGACACCGAATGCTTTCAACAATAAACGATTGATGACTGTTTTAAACCTGAGGGATAAATTGGTAAAAGAAACGCCGTATTCACGTGACTGATTTTGGGTGGCCCTTTTAATCGATGACCATCATCGTGAGTGTTGATCTCACGTTCTCCATGCGCCGGATCTTATTTGTGATAGCGTCTTTGAGCTGTTCCATAGTGGCTGCCTCGAGCCTCACGACGTAGTCGTAGACTCCATAGACGCCGAAGAACTCCTTCACCTCCGGGATCGCCTTAAGACCCTTTGCCAAGTCGGCCCCCATCTCGGCGTTTATCAACACAAATGCAGTGTTCAACACAATCCCCTGATCCTAAATGTGTATTCTCCCGCTTTAATACCTTCTAATCAAGAGGGGGAAATTCACTTAAGCTCCCTCCCCCTATTGACGATGGAAGCT
>DUKA01000135.1 GCA_013329615.1 Candidatus Bathyarchaeota archaeon | reverse complement strand
CGTTCACGCCATGAACGGTGCGAGCAGGACGGCGGAGATGAATGCGAGAAGCCCCGCGGTCAACGCGACGGTCGCGGCGAGCAGTATCGGCCTCGCCCCCAGCTTCAGGATGCTGGCGAAGCTGACCTTNNCCGTGAAGGCGACGGCGAAGAGCGGCACCGTGAAGGACGCCTTACCCTTCTCCCCTTCGCACTTGGAACAGTGCCAGGCTAATAGGAAGACGACGGGGCCTATCATGAATATCCTCACAGATTTGATCAGCATGGCCGCTTGGACCACGGAGGCGTCCACCGCCCCAGCCGCGGCGATGACCTGCGCCGTCTCATGAACACCCGCCCCAACCCAAACCGCGTATGCGTCGAGGCTACCCCCGAGCAGACCGTTGACCGGTGTATTCAGGAACAGGAAGGGGTAGAGGAACATCGAGAGAAGGCCAAAGAGTGTTATGCCCGAGACTGCGAGACCCGACTCCTCCTCCTTCGCGTTGATGGCGGGTGTGAGCGCCGCGATCGCGGAGGCGCCGCAGATCGCTGTTCCCACACCGATTAAGGAGGCGAGTCTCCTATCCAATCCCAACCTCTCCCCCAACCAGAGGCTCAACCCGAGTGCCGCCACGATTACTACGAACGCAGCCACGACACCCACGCCTACACGCGTCCAGATCAAGGCACTCGTCACAAACCCCAGGACGACGACACCAAAACGGAGAAGCTGCCCGGAGCAGAAGCCCACACCCGTCTTCAGGACGCCACGTAGACCCACCGTGTTCGCCACGGCGATACCGATGACGAACGCCCACATCATGGGGCTAACCGGCTTGTAGAGGCCCCAGATGGCAAAGGAGACCATGGCAACGGCTACACAGTAGGCTAACCCGGGCAGGGCATCCCTTAGGCTCCTAAACAAGGGATCCAATGGACCCCTTGACCGCTACCCAGTTACTAAAGATTTCCCCGTCACTTAATCGGGAGAGAAATCGTGAAGGTCGTGCCCGTCCCAGTCTCGGTCTCGAAGGAAATTGAGCCACCGTGCGCCTCGAGGTTCCTCCTCGCCGCCGCTAACCCGAGGCCGTATCCCCCCCTCTTCTTGGCGCCGAATGCGACGAATACCTTTCCACGGATAGCCTCCGATATTCCCGTACCGGTGTCCTTGATCTGAACGACTATCCTGCCCCCTTTGGCTCTGGAGGAGACGTTGAGGTTCCCCCCGTCGGGCATCGCCTCGACGGCGTTCTTCAAGACGACCGTGAAGACGCGTTTCATCTTGCCGAGGTCTAGCATAGTGTCGGGGAGGTTGGGGTCGAGGCTCTTTGTGACGGTGACACTCGGTTGCACGGCGATGTCCTCGAGGCTCTTCTCCACGAGCCTGTTGACGCTGCCCTTCATCAACGCGATCTCGTGCCCGCGGTAATACTCTCTGAAGGCGTCGAGGAGCCCCGTTGACTGCCTTAGTGCCTCGTTGATCTTCGGATAATAGGTGGTGTCACCCGGCTTCCTCTCCATTAGGAAGAGGCTGTTGGTGATTATCTGCAGGGGACCCCTGAGATCGTGGGCCAGCTCGGATGACAGTCTGGTCATCTCATCCTGGAGTTCTTCCTTGGCGATCTCCTTGGCTCGGGCGTCTACGGAGGCTTTTAGTTCCTCGTATCGGCGCTCACTCTCGGCTAGGGCACGTCGAAGCTCCTCGATGGACTTTAGCTCAGCATCCGTCACGCCCTGCACCCAGAATACGAGGCACTCACCACCCTATATCCCTCTTATGGATTTGAACGATGATAACCCTTAAACCGGACCCCCCAGAGATTCAAGCCCATCCTTGGAGCTGGAATAGTGAGTAAGAATCAGTCGGCAACCGCCGCCGTGATCGGCGGATTCGTCGTCTTCTGCCTCAAACTAGCCGCCTTCTTCATCTCCGGCTCCGTGGCGCTACTATCTGACGCACTGGAGTCGGTCGTCAATATAGTCGCCTCGTTCCTGATGTTCGTCTGCGTGCGCATCTCGGGCACACCAGCAGACAGAGACCACCCCTACGGCCACGAAAAGGTCGAGAACATATCCGCCTTCGTTGAGGGCGCCCTAGTAATAGTTGCGGGACTCCTCATCGCCTACGCCGCCATCGGAAGATTCTTCAACCCCGTTGAACTCGGTAGCCTCGACATCGCCCTAGGTGTCTCGCTCCTCGCAACGGCGACAAACGCCGGGCTATCCCTCTACCTCACACGGTCGGCCAAGACCCACGGGTCGATAGCCCTAGAGGGGGACGCAAAACACCTACTCTCCGACGTAATATCCTCCGTCGGCATAGTCATTGGCCTCTTCATAGCCAAACTCACGGGCTGGACCATCCTCGACCCCATGCTCGCCCTCCTCATGGCGTGCATCGTCTTCAAGATGGGCACAGAACTCGTGAAAAAGGCAGGTAACGGCCTCATCGACCAAGCCGCAGACGCCGAGCAGAAGAAGATAGAGGAACTCCTCGACGCCCACCACCCCCAATTCATCGACTACCACAACGTCAAGACGCGCCGAAGCGGCAACAAGGTATTCGCCGAGCTACACCTCACCGTGGACCCAAACCTAACCGTACAGAAGGCACACGACCTCACAAAGCACCTAGAGGAGAGGCTGCAACAGGAAATGCCGGGGGTAAGCATGACCATCCACGTCGAGCCCCCCAAGGCACACGGCGACGCCGACTGACCTTTTCAACTAGAAGCCACACCCAGATACAGGTGCAGCCACATGGGCGACATACTCGACAAGTTCTCACTAACAAAACAGGTCGGGATAGTGACCGGCGGAGGGCAGGGACTCGGCAAGGTCTTCAGCCTCGCATTCGCTGAGGCCGGCGCAGATATCACGGTCGCTGAACTCAACCTCGACACAGGGCTCCAGACGGTGAATGAGATACAGACCATGGGGCGAAGCGCCCTCTACGTCGAGACCGACGTCACCAGTCGCCTGAGCGTTGAGGCCATGGTCGAGAAGACCGTCGAGCGCTTCGGCCGCCTCGACTTCATAATGAACAACGCGGGCATAGTCAAGTGGTGCCCAGCCGAGGACGTCACCGAGAAGGACTGGCGCGCCGTCATAGACGTTAACCTAAACGGCCTCTTCTACTGCTGCCAAGCCGCTGCGAAGCAGATGATCAGGCAGAAGAGCGGACGAATCATCAACATCGCCTCCATGTCC
>DUKA01000056.1 GCA_013329615.1 Candidatus Bathyarchaeota archaeon | reverse complement strand
GCCGGTCATGGCGACCACTTCGCCCTTCCTCCTGAGGGCCTGTGCTATCCTCATCTTGTGCTCGGGGGAGACTCGTGCGCAGACCCTGAGGTTTTCGACTAGCCTGTCGAGCTCCTCGTCGTTCATGCTCTCCACCTCGAAGCCCTCGGCGACTCTCCCCTCGCCCTCGTCGGTGATTATGCCGACCTGCTTGGCTACTGCTAGGGCGGTTATCTTGTGGTCGCCGGTGAGCATCATCGTCCTTATCCCCGCCTGCGTGGCGACGCGTATTGCCTCCTTCACTTCCTCGCGTGGGGGGTCGATCATGCCGGCAAGTCCGACGAATGTAAGCTCCTTCTCAGCCTCCTCGATGCCGACGTCTTCATCGCCCCTCGGTAGCTCCCTGTAGGCGAGGCCTATGACGCGCAGCGCCTCCCCGGCCCAATTCTTCATGGTCGCTTCTAGGTCCCTGAGATCGGCCTCGGTTATGCTTCTCGGATTGCCGCCGTCGAGGATGGCCCTGCTATCCATGAGTATCTCCTCGGGGGCGCCCTTGACGTATGAGACGCGTGTCCCGTCTGCCCTCCGATATACGGTGCTCATCCTCTTCCTGCTTGAGTCGAACGAGAACTCCTGCAGGAGGGTCTCGTTCTGGCTCCCACAGGTTATGCCCGCTTTGGTGGCGGCGACTAGTAGCGCGCCGTCAGTCGGATCGCCGTGTATGTTCCAGCCGTTGTTGTCGTTTAGTGTGACGTTGTTGCAGAGAGCCCCTATCTTCAGCGCGAGGGTTAACCCCTGATCCTCAAGCGGACTCATTTTTGTCCCAGCTTCGAGGAAATCTCCCTTGGGCTCGTATCCCGTGCCCGTGACATCCATCTGCCTCCCCCTGAGGGATAGCCTGGTGACCGTCATCTCGTTCTTCGTGATGGTTCCCGTCTTGTCGGTGCAAATTACTGTGGTGCTGCCGAGTGTCTCGACCGAGGCGAGGCGCCTTACTATCGCCCTCTGCCGAGCCATCGCGGAGACGCCGAGGGCCAGGGTTATAGTCAGCACCGCGGGGAGCCCCTCGGGTATCGCCGAGACGGCGAGACTGATGGATGTGAGGAGCGTCTCCTCGATCGGCGTCCCGTAGACGAAGACGCCGATCACGAAGACCCACGCGCACAGGATGAGGCTTATCGCTCCGAGTTGGCGGCCGAGTGTCTCAAGCTTCGCCTTGAGCGGCGGCTCATCGGAATCGATGCTCTGAACCATCTCCGCGATCCCGCCGAAGACCGTTGACATGCCCGTCGACGTTACAGCGGCCAAGCCGCGNNACTGCCACTATACTCGTTCCCATGAAGAGGAGGTTTGACTTCTCCTCCGTCCCAGCTGCGAGTGTCTTCGCATTCTTCGATACTGGTAGTGATTCCCCGGTTAGTACTGACTCGTCCGCCTCTAGGCTGAACTCCTCGAATATGCGGGCGTCGGCGGGTACCCTCTCCCCCGCCTGTAGTACTATGATGTCCCCCGGGACGAGGTCGGCGGAGTCTATAGACTCCTCCTCACCTCCCCTGATCACGAAGACCTTGGGGGAGACCATACGCTTCAGGGCCTCGACCGCCTTCTCCGCCCTGTACTCCTGTATGAAGCCCAGTACGGCGTTCAGGATCAGGATGGCGACTATCACGTACGAGTCGGTGAGGGGCTCGCCCTCTATGATGGCTAGGTAGCCAGACACGGCCGCGGCGACGGCGAGTATGACGACTAGCACGCTCTTGAACTGGCCGAGGAAGATGGATACCGGCGATATCTTCCTCTTCTCCGTCAGCTTATTCGGGCCGTGGACGCCGAGGCGCCTACGCGCCTCATCGGGCGCGAGACCTACTTTGCTCGTCTCCAGTTTCTCGAAAAGTTCCTCTACCTCAAACGTGTGCCAGGGTGTCTTGGGTTTGTCTGCCAAATGGTAGACCCACTCAGGTGGACCTAGAACTGAATGCGTGGAAAAAAGGATTTCGGTCTAGTCGATGACGACTTTGACCCTCTTCTTGAGGTCTGCCTCAGCAGCGTTGATGGGGTGGGCCTTCGCTTGCTCCATCAGCTTGTTGAAGACGGGGTAGCCGAGAATCTGCTCAAGCTGCCACTCCTTGGCGAATGTGCCGAGCTTTATCTCCATGACGAGCTCCCTGATGAGCTCCTTGGCGTCCTCGGGCATGACTCTGTCCGCGTAGAGGAGCTGACCGAACTGGCTCGTCCTGCTGTGGAAGGGCAACTGGACCATGAGACCGTCCTTCGCGAGGCTGCTGCTGACCTCGCCGAGCTCACCACTCATGTAGGTCTCCATCAGGACGGCGTCCTTGTCGTAGCCCATCTCTGTGAGGACTTCGTATCCGAGTATGAGTATCCTGCTGATCATGGGGGCGATCCAGTGCTCGCTGAAGTGGTCGAGCTCGGTCTCGTCGCCGACGTTTACCTCCATGGCTCCGACGCGCGTCGCGCCGATACCCTTGGCTAGGGCTAAAACCCTCTTCATCGCTTTCCCCGAGGCGTCCTGGTGGGCGCAGAAGAAGACAGGTGCACCCGTCCCCTTCTCATAGAGCTCCCTGACGAACTTGCCCACCATCCTCGGGGCGAGGAGGAGGACGTCGATGTCGGCCTGTGGCTTGAGGAAGCCGTAATGGAGGTTGTAGCCGTGTGCGAAGACGAGCGCCTTGCCCTTCTTCATCGCGGGCTTTATCTCCGCCTCGTAGACCTTCGGCTGCACCTCGTCGGGGAGGAGTAGGAAGATGATGGTCGCCTTCTCGGTGGCCTCCTTGATGCTGTACGCCTCGAATCCGTCCGCCTTGGCGCGCTCGAGGCTGGAGTCGCTGATGTTCCCAACGATCACCTTGAGGCCGCTGTCCCTCATGTTGAGGGCCTGGCTCCGCCCTTGGTTGCCGTAGCCGATTATGGCGATCGTCTCGCCCTTGAGGACCTTGAGGTCCGCGTCCTTATCGTGATAAATGTTCGTCATGCCTATTGCACCGGAGAGGATAACCGGTCTGAGCCTAAAAAAGGTGGGGGTAAACGTATTAACGCCCCAGCCGACTACCTACCGATGATAAGCTTCACACTCTTCTTCTCTCTGCTCATCTCGGGGCTGCTCGAGATATTCATACCGGTGCTTCTCGGCCTCTTTATCTGGTCCCGGCTGAAGGCGAAGTGGCTCGCGTTCCTCGTCGGCGCCGTCCTGTGGTTCGTCGCCTACGTCGTGAGGTCGCCGATAAACACCTATGGCACCCTCTGGATATATCAGAACTTCAAGGGGGCGGCTCTCATCTACCTGAGCGTGGCCCTCCCATCGCTGACCGCGGGCATCTTCGAGGAGAGTGCGAGGTGGCTGGCCTTCAGGTTCGCCGTAAAGGATCACAGGTTGGAGAATGGCCTCATGTACGGCGCCGGCCACGGCGGCATCGAGTCCATGCTGCTTGTCGGCGTCTCCGTCCTGAGCTCAGCCATAGTGGGCTACTTCTACCCCCAGACGCTCACATCGGCGCAAATGGCCCAACTCACCACGACGCCGGAGTGGTTAGTATTCATCGGTCTATGGGAGAGACTCTGCGCCATGACGTTCCACATAGCCATGAGCATTCTGGTCCTCGAGTCCTTCAGGCAGAAGCAGATATGGTACCTCGGCGTGGCGATCGGGGCCCACTTCTTCCTAAACTTCGCGGCGGTCTACACGCTGCAGTGGGGCATCGTACAATCGGAGCTCGTCGTGACCGCCTTCGCAGTGGTTGCACTCTGGTACATCTGGACCACATGGAAATCCTACAAGGCCACCGCCGTCGAGGCCCCCGCGACTCCGGCCCCGACTACGCCAGTTTGAATGGCTTGCCCTTCGATAGAATCTTCTTCGGTGTCACGCCCTTCCACTTCGCGAGCCACGCGAGGTCCTTCTCAGATTCGCGGAGTTCGTCGGGCATGAGTTCAGGTATGGATTCGACTGCGCTACCTATCGGGTACCACCTGTTGCACTCGGGGCAGAAGAGGAGTCCCTCCCCCAGCTCGGGGGTATTAAGGTAGCTGTAGAGCACGTCGAGATCCTCCTTCTTCTCCGGCTTCCCCTCGAGGAGCTTGACCGCCTTCTCGTGTAGGCTGGCAGCCACCTTCGACCGCGTGAGGTCATTTATCGCGGCGATGGCGGGTGGGCTTATCGTGCCGTCGCCCAGCTGCTTCTTCAGGATGCTGTACTTGTCTTCGAGCCCCTTCTTTGGCTTCCCCGCCTCCGCGGCGACTTTTTCTAGGTCTGCCTCGGGTGTCTCCCACCTGTAGAAGTAGGCTTCGAGTGGGTGATGTTTGTCGATGGGGCAGGCGAGTAGGTTGAGTAGCCAGGGCTTCAAGGCTGTTCGATGAATCTGGGCGCCCAACCTGTATATGAGATTATCAGCGCCTCTGGAATATCTTGAACTTTCTGAGGTTGGGGAAGCCAGATTTCGCCCACTTTACGCGCTCATACGGGTCTTTCCTTATCCAGTCGTACATGTGCCAGAAGCTCTTGCCCCACTTCTCCGTGCGGTCCGGCATGGGCTCGTAGCCGAGGTTCCTGATCTCGTCGAGGTAGGCGCCCTCGATCAGCTCCTGCGTACGTCCCTCGACGTGGATGCGCTCGACGTTGTCCTCGCCATACGTTTCCTTGAGCTTCTCGGCGGCGACGTTGAGTATGTCCCCCTGGCAGACCTGTATCTTCTCCATTGGTCTCAGCCCGAGGCGCTCTACGAGGCCCAACGATATCCTCGCGGCCTCCTCGAAGTGCTTCTTCTCGGGGAACGTGTCCTCCTTGAAGAATGAGACGTCTATGATGTCGTAGAGGAAGGTGTCCGTGTCGGGCTGGTAGGCGCCGATGACGACCCCCCAGAGGAGGTCGCCGGTCCCGGCGTCGTCTATGAGTATCGTCAAGCCTATTGACCCTTGAGCTTGGCGACTATCTCCTGCGCCTTGGGGAAGCGTATCTGGCCCGAGTCGATGAGCTGCTTCACCGCCTCGTCCATCATCTCGGGTGTGGCACCGGCCATGACGACGAGGTTGCGGGCGTGGAGCCTCATGTGGCCGTGCTGTATGCCCTCCTGTGTGAGGGCGCGGAGCGC
>DUKA01000083.1 GCA_013329615.1 Candidatus Bathyarchaeota archaeon | reverse complement strand
ATCTCGACGTAGACGTCAGTGTCGCGGCGGGGGTCGACGACGAACGCCTCCCCCTTCGAGGCGACGATGTAGCTCAGATGCGAGACTATCTCCGATTTCACCGTCTGGAAAAGCATGTTGGTAGTCTCTTGGGAGCCTCTTTCTTTAAACCTTACTAGAACCTCTTTTAAGCGAAAAATTCGTAGAAATATGCCATGAAGCACATCGCCTTCGTCGTCTACCCGGGCTTAACCCTCCTCGACCTCGCCGGACCACTCCAAGTTTTAAGCAGCATGTGTGAGAGGAACCGCGAGTACGGGGTGGTCATTGTGTCCAAGGACGGCGGGGCCGTCGACGTGGATGTCCCGATGAAGGTCGTGCCGGGGGCCTCCTTCAAGAACGTCCTGGAGCCCGCCGTCGTGGTCGTGCCCGGTGGAGAGGCACCGACGGTTAAGGCGATGGGGGACGACGAACTGATCAACTATCTTAAGCAGGTCTCCGTGAACGCCGAGTACGTCTGCTCGGTCTGCACGGGCTCCCTCATACTCGCCGCGGCGGGGCTGCTGAACGGGCGTCAGGCGACAACTCACTGGGGGTGCTACAAGATACTGGAGGCGCTCGGTGCGAAGTACGTGAAGAGGCGCTGGGTTCAGGACGAGAAATTCATAACGTCTGCCGGCGTCTCCGCCGGGATAGACATGGCCCTCTACCTCGTCTCGAAGCTCACCGACGAGTCGACTGCGCGCAACGTGCAGCTGGGCTTGGAGTACGAGCCTGAACCGCCGTTCGGCGGGATAGCGTGGGCGAGCGTGAACCGTGACCGCCTCACCCCATACTTCAGGGACAGGATTAAGGAGTACCTCGCCGACAAGCCCGACATCGTCGATAGGGTCAAGGGCCTCTGACCGCCGGTGGCGCGTTGCGTAGCCTGCTAAATTGTTAAAACCTGCCCCCGCTTCCCTTTAGTCGATTCAGTTGGCGATTAGAGCGACCTATCCCCCCAGCGCGATGCACGAGGCCGCGGAGGTATGCCTCAAGTGCGGGGTCTGCTGCAACGTGGCACACAGCTGCCACGTGATGTACGACAAAAAATTCAACCCCAAATACACGTTCGTCTACGACTGCCTCTCCTCGGACAAGGGGGCGTCGAACCCGAACATCTGGATGTGCGTGAGTTGCCACAAGTGCGAGGAGACCTGCCCCTACGAGGTCTCACCGGTCCACTTCATCGAGGCGTTGAAGGGGGTGGCGCTGGGCGTGGGTGTGGTTCACCCGACTATACGCGCCGAGGTGGCGCAGGTTGTGGCGACGGGCTTCGCCTTCCCACTGTCCGGCGCAACCGAGAGGCAAAGGCAGGCACTCAATCTCAAGCCGCTGCCCACCAAGCCGCTGGGGGAACTGGGGAAGATCGCCGATAAGACCGGATTGGCGGCGAGGCTCAGGGAGGGGCAGCCATGAAGTACACGCTGTTCCTCGGCTGCTTCATCCCCGTCCGCCTCCCACACATAGAGGCCGTGGCGAGGGGCGTCCTACCCCAACTAGGGATCGAACTCGCCGACGTCGACGGCTTCACATGCTGCCCCGAGCCCGTCGGCTTCCTCACCGACAGGATGACCGGCCTAGCCATGGCGGCGAGGAACATCTGCCTCGCCGAGGAGGCCGGCCTCGACATAATAACTCTCTGCAACGGCTGCACGTACACCCTCAAGCAGGCGAACGAGACCCTGAAGGCGGACGCTGCCCTGAGGGCGAGGGTGAACGATGTGCTCTCCGAGACGGGCCACGAGTTCAAGGGCACCGTCGACGTCCTGCACTTCGCGCAGGTTCTGTCAAGGCGCGTCGGGCTCGACGGGATAAAAGCGGTTGTGAAGAAGCCGCTGACCGGGCTGCGCGTGGCGTGCCACCCCGGATGCCACATACTCAGCCCCCCCGCTGTGTTGGGCTTCGACGACCCTCTCGACCCCGTCGTCCTCGACGGCATGGTCTCCGCCCTCGGTGCCGACCCCGTCGACTGGGACAAGAAGACGGGGTGCTGCGGCTGGACGCTCACAAACTACGGCGAAAGGGAGGCCGCGAACAGGCTCCTCGGGGCGAAACTCGACGCCATGCACGCCGCCGGCGCCGACTGCAGCACAGTGATCTGCCCACAGTGCTTCTACCAGTTCGACACGGGGCAGATGCTCGCAGCCCGTGAGCTGAAGCTCGAATACAAGGTCCCAACGATCTACTACCTGCAGCTACTCGCCCTCGCGATGGGGCGCAGCCTAGACGAGTCGGGGATCCGGCAGCACAGGGTCAAGGACCCCGCGCTGGAGGAGAGGCTCGGGAGGCTAGTGGCATGAAGGTGACATCTGTCTGCCCGTACTGCGGCGTCGGCTGCTTGCTCTACGTGCACGTGAGGGACGGGCGCGTCGTCGGCGTCCTGCCCCACCCGAAGGGGCCGGGGGAGAACCGCCTCTGTATCAAGGGGTGGAGTGCACACGAGTTCGTCCACCACAAGGACCGCCTTACGAGGCCCCTCATCCGTGAGGGCGCGGGGTTCCGGGAGGCGTCGTGGGACGAGGCGCTCGACCTGGTGGCGTCGAAGATCAGTGAGGCGAAGCAGGTGTATGGCGCGGACTCGGTTGCCTTCCTAGCCTCCGCCAAGGCGACTAACGAGGAGAACTACCTCATGCAGAAACTCGCCCGCGCAGCAGTGGGCACGAACAACATCGACCACTGCGCCCGCCTCTGCCACAGCAGCACCGTCACGGGCATGAGCCGCGCCTTCGGCAGTGGCGCCATGACCAACAGTCAGGAGGACCTCGAGGACGCTGACGCCTTCCTCATCATCGGCTCGAACACCTCGGAGCAGCACCCCCTCCTCGCGAGGAGGGTCATAAGGGCGGTGAAGAGGGGCGCCAAGCTGATAGTGGCGGACCCACGCGACATCCCGTTAACCGAGTACGCCGCCCTTCACCTCCAGCATAGGCCGGGGACGGACATCGCCCTCCTCAACGCAATGATGAACGCCATAATCGCCGAGGGGCTGCAGGACGACGCCTTCATCAAGGCGCGTACCAAGGACTATGAGGCGCTCAGGGAACATGTCCAGAAGTATCCCCCCGAGTACGCCGAGGGGATAACGGGTGTCCCCGCCGCCAAGATCAGGGAAGCCGCACACATCTACGGCTCCGCCGAGAAGGCGTCCCTCCTCTTCAGCATGGGCATAACCCAGCACATCACAGGCGTCAACAACGTCCTCAGCACCGCCAACTTGGCCTTGCTCACTGGGAACATCGGCAGACGCGGCACGGGTGTCAACCCCCTCAGGGGGCAGAACAACGTACAGGGCGCATGCGACGTAGGCGCCCTACCCGATCTACTCCCCGGCTACCAGCGCGCCGCCGACCCCGAGGCACGCAAACGACTAGGAGAGGCGTGGAAAACCACACTGCCGTCGGAGCCGGGGCTCACCCTCACCGAGAAGGTCAACGGCGCAGGCGACAAGGTCAAGATCATGTTCGTCATGGGGGAGAACCCCCTCATGTCCGACCCAGACACCAACCACGTACGGAAGCAGCTCGACAAGCTCGACTTCCTAGTCGTCTCGGAGCTTTTCATGAGCGAGACGGCGGAGGTCGCCGACGTCGTGTTGCCCGCGGTGAGCTTCGCGGAGAAGGACGGCACATTCACGGCGACGGATCGCCGCGTCCAGCGCCTATATAAGGCGATAGAGCCGCTGGGCGAGGCGAAGCCGGACTGGTGGATACTCGGTCAGCTCTCGACCCGCCTCGGATACGCCATGAAATATGCCGACCCATCCGAGATAATGGACGAGATAGCCTCAGTCGCCCCCATCTACCGCGGCGTGAGCTACGAGCGGCTTGGCGGCGACGGCCTCAGGTGGCCTGTTCCCTCGAAGGAACACCCTGGGACGCCCATACTGCACACGGAGAAGTTCAGCCGAGGCCTGGGCAAGTTCCACGTCGTCGAGCACAGGCCACCCGCCGAGGAGCCCGACGAGGAGTATCCGCTCCTGCTCACCACGGGGCGCGTCCAATTCCACTGGCACACCGGAACCATGACGCGCCGGAGCCCGACCCTCATAGATCAGGTGAACGAGGCGTTCGCCGAGATCAATGAGAGGGACGCCGAGAGGCTGGGCATCCACTTTGGGGACATGATCATGGTCGCGAG
This sequence comes from Candidatus Bathyarchaeota archaeon, assembly GCA_013329615.1. GTDB lineage: Archaea > Thermoproteota > Bathyarchaeia > TCS64 > TCS64 > UBA8941 > UBA8941 sp8941u. Next base: position 8,392 of record DUKA01000083.1, on the reverse strand, counting down.
CAGACGCGGCGAGATAACGCTGCGGGCACGCGTCACGGGCGGCATTAAGGAGGGTGTGGTCTTCATACCCTTCCACTTCTCCGAGGCGCCGGCGAACATGCTTACGAATAACGCCGTGGACGCGGAGTCGAAGATACCCGAGTACAAGGCGTGCGCCGTTAGGGTGAGCAGGGCCTAGCCTCTACCAGCCGATGGCGTACCCGTCGCCCGTTCTCGGGCTCGCCCCGCCGTACTTCACACCCGTGTGTGGGTCGTAGCGGATCGCGAGGCACCTACCGTGGCTCCACGGCCTATCGACGACGACCTTGTGCCCCCTCTCACTCAGCCCCGCGAGGACATCCTCGGGCACGCTGGGCTCCGCCCTCAGCTCGCCGGGCCTCACCATCTTCGGCCAGAAGCTGCCGGTGAAGTGGTTCGTGTGTATCGACGGCTTGTCGAGGGCGAGTTGGACGTCCATGTCGAAGTCGACGTAGTTGAGGAAGAACTGGCTCGTCCACTGGTCCTGCCCGTCGCCGCCGGGTGTGCCGTAGACCATGTAGGGCTCCCCGTCCTTCATGACTAGGCTGGGCGTCAGGGTGATCCTGGGCTTCTTCTCAGGCATCAGGCAGTTGGGGTGTCCCTCGGTGAGGTTGAACTGCTGCCCGCGAGTCCCCATGGGGAAGCCGAGCCCCGGGACGAGCGGACTCGTCCTTATCCAGCCGCCGCTCGGCGTAGCGGAGATCATGTTGCCCATCGGGTCCACCGCCTCGCAGTGCACCGTGTCCCCCTCGAAGCCCCCCTTGATGGTGGTCGCCACCAACTCGACGGGCTCAGCCCTACCCGGCCTGAGGAGCATCGACGCCTCCTTGGGGTCGATGAGCTCGCGGCGCTCGTCGGCGTAGCTCTTCGAGAGCAACATGTCGAGCGGCACGTCGGCGAAGTCGGGGTCGCCGTAGTAATGCTCCCTGTCAGCGAAGGCGAGCTTCGCCGCCTCGGTCCAAGTGTGCAGGTAGTCGACCGAGTTATGCCCCATGGCGCGCAGGTCGAACCCTTCGAGCAGGTTGTAGAGCTCGAGCTGGGCGGGTCCCTGCGTCCATGGCCCGCACTTGTAGACGTCGAGACCGCGGTAGTTGCTTGTGATGGGCTTATCTATGCACGCCTCGTACTTCTCGAGGTCTTCGAGGGTCATCAGCCCGGTGTTCTCCTTACCGTAGACGTCGTGGCAATGGTAGCTGCCCATGAAGTCAACCATCTTCTCGGCCATTGGGCCGCGGTAGAAGTGGTCGCGGCAGGCGGTTATGCCGGCCGTTCTCCCGGACCTGCGCTCTGTCCGCTCGAGCTCAGCGACCTCCTTGAATGTCCGCGCCCAGTCCGGGTTCTTCACCACCTGCCCCACTACGGGTGGTTTCCCCCCGGGAAGGTAGACGGCGGCCGTGGTAGGCCACTCCCTCGCGAAGCGCTCCTGCGACGCGGTGATGCTGCGTACCATTGTGGGCTGGATGGGGTAGCCGTCCGAGGCTATGTCTATGCTCGGCTTGAGGCAGTCGGCGAGGCTGAATGTGCCGTAGAGGTCGAGTGCCATGAGCCAAGCGTCGAAGGCGCCCGGCACGACGGCGGGCGTGAAGCCGTCCTCGGGTATCAGCTCGTAGCCGTTCTCCCTGAACCACGCGATGGATGCCGCCTTCGGCGCAGGGCCGGAGCCGTTTATAGCCAACACAGTCTCCTCGTCGGAGAGGTAGAGCAGAATCGGGACCTCTCCCGCCGCGCCCACGAGGTCGGGCTTTGTCAGCGTCATTGCGAACCACATGCTCACCGCGGCGTCAACGACGTTTCCGCCGCGCTTGAGTGCGTGGTGCCCGATCTCGGTGGCGAGGTAGTGGCTCGATGTCACCATCCCGTTGGTTCCCATAACTACGGGTCGAGTTGTGAAGGACATGGTGGAAGTATCTCCTAGGCATATTTAGGGTGGTGAGGTTGGGAGAGTTTTTATTGCCCCTTACTCACTACCCCCGCCAACCGAAGGCGCCAACGTTGGGGTTAGGAAAGAGCATCGCCGACAGGCTGTCGCCTACGAAGATGTCCGCGGTCTACTGGGAGCTCATCGTGGTCGGCTTCGCTATAATGATGGGCATGAGCCTCCCCGCCTCGTTCCTCCCCATACTTGCGGATAGCCTCGACCCCTCCGGCGTCCTCGTCGGCCTAGTCGTCTCGGCGTGGTTCCTGAGCAGAATATTCCTTGAGCTGCCCGCGGGCATAATCAGCGACGTGCTTGGAAGGCGGCGCCTCCTGATCTTCGGCATCGCCCTCAGCTGCATCGGCCCCATACTCTGCAGCCAGGCGAACAACATCTGGATGCTCATCGTAGGCCGAGGCATCTGGGGGATGGGGACCGCCTTCTACTTCATGAACAACACCGCCCTCCTCATGGACATCCTCCCCGCTGAGACCAGGGGCAGGGCGCTCGGCCTCTTCCAGGGCATCGAATTCGTGGGAAGCTTCATCGGTGCACCGATCGGCGCCTTCCTCTCAATCTACATGACGTTCAATCAGGTATTCTACTTCACCCTGCTGCTGACGCTCATCTCCCTCGCCATCGCGTGGAAGTCGAGCGGTATGAAGGGCTCCGAGGTCAAGGGCGTGAAGAAGGAGCGGACGCCCCTGATTGAGGCGATCAAGATGATCGGCGACCGCGGCATACTCATCGTCTGCCTGAGCACCATGCTCCGCATGTTTATAATGCAGGGCGTATTCCAGACGATATTCCAGCTCTACCTCAACCAGGGCCTCTCACTCGCGGTCTCGATGATCGGCCTTATACTCAGCGCGAGGATAGCGGGGCAGATCATCTCACTCGTCTCGGCGGGGATTCTATCCGACAAGGTGGGGAGAATCCCCGTGCTCATAGCAGGCTTCGTCGTCTGCGGCGCCACGCTGCTGGCGTTCACCCTGACGAGCAACTTCACGCTTCTACTCATTATTGGATTCATCGAGGGGCTCGGGGAGGGCTTCGGCATGACGACGCTGATCGCACTCCTCACCGACATCACCCCACCCGCCGTGAGGGGCGGCGTAGTGGGACTATACAGGACGTTCCAAGACATAGGCGGCTTCGCGGGTCCCATACTCTTCATGATGTTCTTCAGTACTCTCGGCCCCGTGTCGGGGTTCTACATCGCGGCATTCGTCAACGTCCTGAACATCGGGCTCCTCCTCATGTTCAAGTCGGGGCCGAAGAAGGTCTAGCGTCGCCGGGGTATCCACGCCCTCGCGATGATCACGATTAGGAAACAGACCATGAAGACGGTTGCGATGTTTAACACGTTAAGGATCTCCGCCGGTATGGCGTAGGCGTCCAGTTGCCTTCGCATCACTACAACGAGGACGAATGCGACCAGGCCGATTGCCGTCGTCTTGAAACTGTCCGCGAGCATCATGGACGATGAACCCGTCTGCGTGTTTAACGGTTCCCCTATCAACTGTTATTAACCTAGAAAAAAAGGGTATGCTCATGGTCAAGACCTACCACATGCGCCGCGCCGATAAGGAGATCAAGGACAAGAAGAAACTCGCAAGGATACTGACTGAGACGAAGTACGTTGTGCTCGCCCTCGCCGTGGACAACGAGCCCTACGTCGTGACGCTCAGCCACCACTACGACGAGGAGGCGGGCTGCATATACTTCCACTCCGCCCCCGAGGGAAAGAAGCTCGACTACATGCGCGCCAACCCCGTCGTCTGGGGGCAGGCGATGATAGACTACGGCTACTACGAGGGGAAGTGCACCCACAGGTTCGTCTCCGCCGTATTCAGGGGCCGCGTCGAGTGGGTCGACTCACTGGACGAGAAGAAGCGCGCCATGAGGCTCATGATCGAGAGGCTGGAGCCCGACCCCGCCCCACAGGTGAAGAGGCTGCTGGCGGTCGAGAACGACGACGCCCTCTCGAAGACCGTCATGGGCAAGATCGTCATCGAGGAGCTCACCGGGAAGAAGCACTCCAACGTGACCTTCTAATCCGACTCAGGTAACATTATAAACACCCCCACTTCCCTCAGAAACAAGGAGAATCATCGAATGGCAAACTGTGAGAAGTGTGGCGCCGAGCTGAGGGAGGGCGCGGTCTTCTGCCAGAAGTGTGGCGCACCCGTCGCCGCGGCGGGGACGACTGCCCCCATCGGCGAGACAGTCATCAACCTCGCGGGCTGGGGCGACAGGATACTCGCCTACATTATCGACATGATACTCGCGGGCATAGTCTTGGGCATCATAAAGTCGATCATATTCCTGCCCAGCTGGGCATTAGGCGGCATGATGGGCGTCCCCAACTACGTCCCATGGAGTGACTTCGGCTTCGACAACCTGTTCTGGTTCGTCTACTTCCTCTTCATGGATCTCACATACGGCCAGAGCATAGGCAAGATGGTGATGAAGCTCAAGGTGACCAACCTGGACGGTGGACCCATAGAGATTAGTCAGGCAGCCATCGAGGCGTTCGGTAAGGCCTTCCTGCTGCCCCTCGACCTAATCCTCGGCTGGATATTCACCAACCAGAAGAACCAGCGCATCTTCACCTTCCTGGCGAAGACGATAGTGGTTAAGACGAAGTCTAGCTGAGGCGGTCGATGCGGGGCGCGTCTCCCGCCGCTTCTATGCTTTTTTCTCTTCTTCAGCGATAATCTCAAGCGCCCTCTTAGCTACCCACTCGACGAACTCGTCGCAGTGAGTCTGCCCCTTCGCCTTCAACTCGTTGTAGCGCTTGAACCTCTCATCCGGGGAGCACCCCTCACAACCTAGCAGGCCTCGGCACGTCATGTAGCCCCACTTCTCGCGGAACGCCTGTAGGAACCGCACTGTGATCTGCTTCTCCCTGAGCCTCTTCTCGTCATAGACCTTGAGCGTCTCCGTCCCCTCGGTGCCGTAGAGGAGNNGCCACGCCTCCCCCGAAGTTGCTGGCGACCCTCAGAACATCCTCACCGAAGCCGGGAAGTGGATGCTTCTCGTTGATCATCAATAGAACGCTCTCGCAGCAGTTGAACCTGAGCTCTCCCCTGTATATCATGCCTTGATTCTACATTGTTTACCCAGAAAAACGTACCGAACGATCCGATTGTCATACACTTTATTCGCGGCGGAGGGGTGGTTATATTATGTTGCCCGAAGGCAGAACACTGGCACTCAGCAAGGAGCTCCTCAAAGGAGCCATCGACATACACGTCCACGCTGGACCGCACATTTTTAGCAGCCCGCGGCGGGTAGACCCCGTCGAAGCGGCGATTCAGGCTAGGGATGCGGGGATGCGCGCCATCGTATATATGGACGTCTTCGAGATGAGCAACGGCACAGCGTGGCTCGTCAACAAGGTCGTGCCCAAATTCCGGACATACGGTGGGATAATTCTCAACACGGTCTACGGTGGTCTCAACCCTCGGGCCGTGAAGACGGCGCTCAGCTACGGTGACGGCGCCAAGTACGTCAGCTTCGGCGCCCACTCGACCTACTACCAGGCGTCGAGGGAGGGGCGGCTGCAGGACGGGCGATTCGTGCCACTCAGCGAGATATACCCAAAGTTCAAGGAGGAGCTCAGGACGACCGTCAGGGTTCCCACCGACGGTAGCAGGGACCCGCGCCTCGAAGAGATACTAGCCATGGTTGCGGAGCGCCCCGATGTCTACATGATAACGGGCCACACATCAGTTCCAGAGGCGATGGTACTCGTTGAGCTCGGGAAGGAGCACGGCATCAGGAACATGGTCGTGTCAAGCGCCGTCACGAAGGAGGCGACCGACGATCAGCTCAGGGAGATGGCGCGTAGCGCATACATCGAGTACACCATGGCCGCCTACACCCACACCACGACCATACCCAAGACCCACTACTACGTCGAGAGGGAGTACGCGAGCATCGACGAGGGCATGAGCGGCGAGCCCAGTGGAGGAGTACGGCAGGCCGCCGACCAGATCAAGAGGATAGGCGTCGACCGCTGCATAATCTGCACCGACTTCGGCGTCTACACACTCCCCGAGCCAGTCGAGGGTCTACGAGAATTCATAGCCTGCATCCTCGACCTCGGCTTAACCGCCGGCGAGGTGACTCGGCTGGTCAAGACCAACCCCGAGAGGCTCCTCGGGCTGGAGGGACAGTGATGCTGCCCGAGGGTAGGAGCTACGAGCTGAGCGCCGAGCTTCTCAAGGGCGCCGTGGACCTACACCTCCACGCCGGCCCACACCTCAAGACGAGCCCCAGAAGCGTCGACCCATTCCAGGCCGCTATACAGGCGCGGGACGCGGGAATGGCGGCGATAGTCTATATGGATGTCTTCGAGATGAGCAACGGTACCAGTTGGATAGTGAACCGCGTCGTCGACGGCATCAAGACCTTCGGTGGCATAAACCTGAACACGGTCTATGATGGCGTCAACCCCCGCGCCGTGAAGACTGCTCTCTACTACGGCGATGGGGCGAAGTACGTGGCCTTCGGCACCCACAGCACCCACTGGATGACCAGCAGGGAGGGACAGTACGTGAATGGCGAATGGGTGCCGAGCCACGTCAGGTTCCCCAAGTTCAGGGACGAAGAACTCGCGAGAAGCATCAAGATACCCGAGGGAAAGCCGACCCCAGAGATCGACGAGGTTCTGCAGCTCATCGCCGACCACCCGGATGTGTACTTGATCACGGGGCACGTCTCCGCCGCGGAGGCCGTGAGGCTCTGCGAACTCGGCCACGACTACGGCATCCACAAGGTCGTCGTAAGCAGCACAATACCGAAACTCTCGACGGCCGAGCAGCTCAAGAAGATGGTTGACACGGGCGCGTATCTAGAGTATACGCTCGCCGGCTACACCCACAGCACGGGGACACGCAAGACCGATTACTACGTCGAGCTCGACTACGCCTCGGACCCCATACCGGGCAACTACCCCAAGTTCACAATAAAGAACGTCGCGGACCACATCAGGGAGTACGGCGCCGACCACTGCATAGTGGCCTCGGACTTGGGCGTCTACACTCTACCGCCGCCCGTGGAGGGTATGAGGGAATTCGTAGCCTGCCTGCTGGATCTTGGTGTGAGCACGGAGGCCATAACATCCGTGGTAAAGACTAACCCGCGCAGGCTACTCGACCTCTAGGGACCTTTTCCCTTTATTTCGCCACTTTCTTCATAGGCTGCCCGCAGCAGACGAGCTGCCCGGCACCCGACTCTAGGACCTGGACCTTGTTCCCACATACCTCGCAGAGGTAGATCTCCTTCACCTTCGTCATAATGATCGGTAGAATCTCGGGAATAGTGGTTAATAGGCTTGTTCTCCGGAATCCTTCTCGTATCGGCAGCCAGGGCTGGATAAGCATGCTTTATAATTACCTCAATAATCTTGAGATAACAGCAGATGTCTCGGAAACCTGCAGAAATAGCTGAAACGATATGCTCGCAGTACAACGGGAAGACGGGCATACCCATGGCTAAGGTGTTTCTCCTGGCCATCCTCGCCGGGGCATACGTCAGCTTCGGTGGATACCTTTTCATCGTCGTAACGAGCGACGCTGCGGCATACGTCGGTTATGGGTTGGCTGGCGTCATCGGCGGCCTCGTGTTCTCGATTGGACTCATCCTCATCGTCTTGGGGGGTGGCGAACTCTTCACCGGGAACGGTCTGTTCACCATATCGTGTCTGTCGGGTAAGGCTCGTTTCGTGGATATGCTGAAGAACTGGGTCACCGTCTACGCTGGGAACCTCGTGGGTTCGCTGCTTCTCGTGGTTCTTGTCTTCGCGGGTGGCAGCTACTTGGCCAACGGCGGAGAGGTTGCGGTCCGCGTGCTGCAGATATCCTCCAGCAAGGTCGGTATCAGCTTCATGGACGCCCTCATCAGGGGCATACTCTGTAACTGGCTCGTCTGCCTGGCGGTCTGGCTCGCAAACTCAGCCAACGACACAACCGGCAAGATACTCGCGATAATCTTCCCCATCTCCGCCTTCGTCGCGATGGGCTTCGAGCACAGCGTGGCCAACATGTTCTTCATACCCCTCGGCATACTCGTCAGCGGCGACCCGGCGCTCGTCGCGGGGGCCGGCGTCAGCGTAGGGGGCCTGAACCTCGCGGGCTTCGTTGGGAACTTGATCCCGGTGACCATAGGGAACATCATCGGTGGTGCAGTATTCGTGGCCGCCGCCTACTGGTACGCCTACATGAGAAAACAATAGGTGGCCTCTTCGCTTAGGTTCTAACGGATGTCTATCGTGACTACATGACTAACTGCACCGTCGCCCACTTCTTTCCTCATTTCAGGAGGTAGTAGACGATTATCGACATCGGTATCAGGTGGAAGATCGCCGTTATGGCGAGTGTCAACCTCGGCGAAGCCGCCACCTTCTCGGCCGTGAGTCTGACTACCCTGCTGAATGGCTTCAATAGAATC
>DUKA01000107.1 GCA_013329615.1 Candidatus Bathyarchaeota archaeon | reverse complement strand
CTTCCTCCTCAACGAGCAGATAGTCGACCAGTTCATACAGCTCAACATGCCCAAGGGCTGCGTGCACATCGACGGCGAGTTCGCTGAGCTTCCGGGGAAGAGGGCGATCGCCCTCAAGGAGGCACTCCAGATGTACCCAGCCAACTTCTACACAAGAGGAGAGCAATGGGACGGAGACTACGTCGAGTGGCTCATCGACGACGGATACGACATCATAGAGATCACGAAGCAGGAGGCACTCGACGCTGCGGCGAATTTCCTCACCGTGCACAGCGACTTGTGCATCCAGTACACGGGGAACGACCGCGTCATGAAGGAGGTCAGGGAGAGGGGGATCGAAGTGGTTCAGATTCCCGGCGACGAGATGAAGAGGGGCTGCGGCGGCATCCACTGCATGACCTGCCCCGTCCTGAGGGTGTAGTCTCTTTCTGCGAGTGTGTGGTCGTCCGGCGTGGCGCGCGTTGTTGTTGTTTGCTCTTCATTGTTGCGTGGAGGGGTGACTGGCGTGTGTGGTTGTTGTCGGTTTTGATCTGGATGCTCTAATTTTAGGCGTCTTTGCTCGTGGTCTCTGCTATATGTAGGGGTTTGATGGGGTGTTGTTTCTTCCCTGTGTGGTGGCGGCGCGCGGGGTGTGGGGTGGTGGGTTCTTCTCGGCGGCGTAGGCGGCGAGGGCGAGGGCCCAGAAGCGGTCGTCGTGTGTGCCCCGTGGGTGGTCTAATTGTATGTGGCCTGTCTTCGTCGGTTGGTACTGGATGGCGTTGAGCTCGTCAAGCAGCCCGCGGTCGTAGGGGAGGGTGAGGCGCCCCTCGGCGAGGCGCTGCCTGAGTATCTGGGCCATCTCCTGCTTGTTTTGAACGGTGAAGTTGACGCCGATTGGGTTCGGCGCCCCGGCTTCCTGCATGTCCCGTATGATGTATGGCCCCTGTTTTGTCTGGTCGACGTATGTGGTTTGGATCCTGCGCCACCGCTGGCCGAGGATCTTGAGGTAGCCGATCGTCGCGGCGAGGCTGGTGCCGATGGGGAACTGGTACATGTGCACGAGGTCCGCGCCGTCGCCGCGGCGGCGTATCACGGCGATGGCGGAGTAGTCCTGGCTCTCGCCGAGGTCGACGCCTGCGTAGAATTCGCCCTCCTGAGGTCTATTAAAGGGGAGGTACTCCACGTCGCCGCAGGAGGCGGCGAGGAGGTCCTGGTTGAGCCACGTGTCCACCTCCTCGGCGAACTCGGCCTCGTACTCGGTCAGGTATGTGAGTGGTAGGGATGTGCGGACGCGTTCGACCTCTGAGAGCCCTTCGGGCTTGTATATGCCGGCGTCGCGTGCGTCGCGCCAGGTGACGTGGTGGACCTCCCAGCCCGGGTCGAGGTTGATGCGGTAGAACTGCGTGTTCTTGCCCCACGGCGTGCTGCTGACTATCATCTTGCCTCCGGTCGTGGCGAGCATGGGGGTGAGTATGTACTGGAATATCTCCTCGTCGTTTCTGAAGAAGGCGGCCTCGTCGAGGATTATTAGGTGCGCCGTGTAGCCTCGGAGCAGGTTCTCGCTGTTTGGGAGGGCGACGATCTTGGAGCCGTTCCGGAAGTGGTTAGTGGTTCGTGTTCTCAGGCGGAGAAGGGCGGATCGTATCCTCCTCGGCGCGCCGTCGATGAGATTCTGGACATCTTCGTTGACCATCATGCTCTGGCGCTGGCTGGGGGCGACGATTAGGGTGGTGGTCTTGGGGTGTGTCGTCGCGTACCATATGGCGTAGGCGGCGAGGCTGTGGGTCTTCCCCGACTGACGGGGCCAGCGGAGTACGATCCGCTTGGAGCTTGATGTGAGGAACTTGGTCTGGTAGGGTGTATGTCGGATGCCGAGGATTAGGGCGGAGAAAAAGACGGGGTCGCCGGCGAAGCGCTTCATTACCTCGGAGTCGCGTATCGCCTCCACAACCAGATCGAGGCTATTGCGCCTCAGCTTTAGGGAGAAGTCGTCGCTGGCTAGGACGGCGGAGACCAGCTTTTTCCTATCATCTTCGCTTAGGCCCATCTCCAACCGCCATCCTCCCATCGACCAGGGCGTAGATTCGCCTCCCGAACCTGATGCGACGCGGCGTTATCTTGTCGGCTTTGTCGAACTCAAGCCGTAGGAATTGTGCCTTGATATCGTCCTCGGCGCCCAGCTGATCCTCGCTGCCCCTCATCACGGCGCTTATCGTGGCAGTGTGGCTGCTCATGGCGTGCATGAGCCTGATCCTGTCACGCGTCCTAAGCTCAGGATTGGCAAGCTCACGCTGATACATCTCAAGCAGGCTCCAGTTCACGCAGAGAAGGTCGATCTTGTCACGCTTCATCGTCTCCTCCCTCGTCAGAGGTACGAAGCCGTTATCGAAGCCGCTGGGCTTCTCCACGTTCTTGGTTATGCCGAGTTCCATAGCCCTAGTTCTAAGTGCGACTTGGGTTCTACCCAGCTGCGCTGCTATTACCTTCGTTGGCGTCGCTGGATACAGTCGCCTTAGAAGCGCCTCATCCTCAGGAGTCCACGCCACCTTGACCACCATCTTGATTATTCCTTTTCGAAGAGTAAGTTATATAGATTTTTTATTCAGGCTATAATATGATATACATTATATGATTTGTATTATATGGTGTGCATATGCATATTCCTATGAGGCGGGGAGATCACTCTCCTAATCCTCAACAGGCTACCCGAAGGCGCAACTTGGAGAGAGTTCTATCGAGGATCTAGACGCGCGGCTTCACATCGACGGGTGGTAGCTAGACAAAGGGCAGCGTCGCCCTCTTCGCCTTCCAACCCTCGGGCTTTGTCCCGTCGACGCCCAAACCGCCGCTCTGTAGGATGAAGTCGTCGGCGGGCTGGAACCGGGTCGCCATGCCCCAGACGACCTGGCGCAGATCGGAGGCGTCTACGTCGTCGTCGACGCATATCGTCACCCCGGGGCCCTTGACGAGCCTCCTAAGCGCATCCTTCGCGTCGGAGCCGGGGCGCATCTTGAGAACGGTGAGGCGCCCGTCGCCGAGGGGTTGCACTGTCTCGCCGACGCCGGGCCAGTCGATCCCCGAAGGTTTTCTGCCCTTCATCGCCTTAGTCGGCCCGGTGGCGACCATGATCGCCTTCGACGCGGTGCCGTCTGGCGACGAGGACGGGTCGAGCCTGTGGCAGAAGACGTCGTGGAGCATCTCTATCCCCGAGCCGGGGGTCATATCGCACCTCTCCGCCGCTGCCTCGAGACAGGCGCCGAGGTCGTCGATATCGACGCCGGAGGGGAGAAGCAGAACAAGCTTCAGGTAGGGGTCGAGCCCAAGCACCAGCGTGCCGAGCTGCTTGGCGTACCCCGGCACTTTCGACGCCGCTTCATCCATCGAGACGAGGCAGATATAGTGCGTCCCCGAGACTGGCCAGGACATGTCCCTGACGGCGGGGATCGGCGAGAAGGCGGAGACGGCGCCGAATATCCTCGCCTGTTTCGGCAGCCCGCTGAGGAGGAGGTGCTCATCCGAGTTGCTCGGCATGATGGTTTGGTAGACGGCGTCGCGCCGCATCGAGACGCAGCAGACCTCGAAGACATTACGCGTCGACCGCCCGCTCAAGTAGCCGCTGTACTCCGTGAAGGGGCCCTCGTCCTCCTCGGCGAGGGTTATCTTACCCTCAAGCACGATCTCGGCGTCGGCTGGGACGGGGACATCCACCGTCTCGGCCTTTACGAGGCGCAGGGGTTCGCCGATGAGCGACCCCGTGACAGCGTACTCGCCGGTGATCTTCGCCGCCGCGGCGAGGTAGAGGGCGGGGTGAGCCCCGATTATGACCGCCACGTCCAATGGCTTCCCCTTCGCCTTCGACTTCTCGAAATAGCTCCACATGTTCCCCCTACTGTGTAGTGTTGTGCCGATCTTCGCCCTGTCCTTGAGCTGCATCCGGGCGTAAGTTAGGTTGACGACCTCGGGTCTGTCGGGGTCGCGTGCGGCGACAAGGCCGCTCGTGATGTACCTGCCGGCGTCTTGCTCGTAGAACCTGAGTATCGGGAGTTTGGTAAGGTCAACGTCTGCGCCCCTGTGTATCACATCCTTAACGGGTCCGTTGGCGACGACCGTGGGTTCGGTGGTCTTCGCCATGAGGGCTCCCCACTCCCTGTACATGTCGGGGCGTGTGGCGACAGGGCTTCTCGCCCCCTCCAACGCGAGCTTTATCCTGTCGACGTGCCCGAAGACGTTGATGAGGACGGGCTGGCTGAAGCCCTTCACGTTCTCGAATAGGAGGGCCGGGTTTCCCGGCACATGCGCTATCTCCTCGATCTTTCTGGTGATGTCGTATTCGTGGCTTACGGGCTCCTTGACTTTGACGAGTTGATCGGGTAGAAGGCGTTCGACCCTGTTGAGATACGATCTGAGGTCGCGCATGTAGGTAGTTGGGGTGCAAGGGATAAAAGACCGTCGAGGTCACTTGAAGAGATCGGGCTGGAACTCCTTGAAGCCCTCGGGGAAGTCCCAGGGGTCCACGTCGAACTGGACCATGGCGGGGACGCCGCGGTCGTTCTCCTTCTTCGCACGCCTCAGCGCCTTCTTTACGTCCTCGGGGTCCGTGACCCGGGCGCCGTGGCACCCGGAAGCCTCGGCGATCTTGACGAAGTCTGGCTGCGCCTCGAAGTCGACGGCGATGTACCGCCCCTTGTTCGCCCTCTCGTGGAGCTTTATCCAGCCCAGGCTGTCGTTGTTTAGCACAATCCACGTGACAGGCGCCTTGTGCTGGACGGCGGTGGGCATCTCCTTCATGAACATCTGGAACGCGCCGTCGCCTGTGGTGCAGACGACGGGCCTCTCAGGGGCAGCGAGCTTCGCGCCTATGCAGCCGGCGACGGCGAGCCCCATGCAGGTCTGCTCCGCGGGCGCGACGCACCCACCGAGTGCGCCAACGGCCCAGTAGGGCCAGTAGTAGCTCCACAGGTCTTGGCTGCCGTTCTCGTTAACGAGCACGGTCTTCGCCCCGAAGGCGCGGCACGCCTCGTAGACGACGCGCTTCGTCTTGATGGGCTTGGATGCGTCCTTGCACTCCTCATTGACCTCGGCGAGATACGCGGCGGTTGAGTCGATGATCGCCTTGACGCGAGGCATCTTCGACAGGGGCGTCTTCTTGATCCTGCCCCTCGCGTATGCGAGCAGGTCCTGCAGGAACAGTTTGGCGTCGGCTGCGACTGGGACGGCGGGCGTGAAGTTGCGTCCGAGCTCATTGGAGTCTATGTCGACCTGTATGAACGCCGCGCCCTGTGGGTAGTAGCGCCACCCGGAGGTCTGGAACTCCTCGTTCCTGCTGCCCAGCGAGAGGACTAGGTCCGCCGACTGGTACGCCTCCCTGCTGAGCCTCGTTCTGTAGAGCCCAACCTGACCGAGGTAGAGAGGGTGATCTTCGGGTATGATGCCGCGTCCGCTAGGGGTAGTGAGGACGGGTATTCCGAATAGCTCAACCAACTTGATAAGTTCCACCGAGCAGCCGCTGTAGAGCGCCCCGCCCCCGGCGACTATGACCGGCTTCTCGGCGACGAGCAACAGCTCCGCGGCGCGCTTCAGCGCCTCTGGGTCGGGTCTGATCCTCGTGAAGGGTATCGAGGGCGTGTATCGAGTCTCTTTCGTCTTCTCCTGCCCGACGTCGAAGGGGACTTCGAGGTAGATGGGTCCAGGCTTGCCGTTGACTGTTAGGGTGAATGCGCGCCTCGTGGCCCATGCTGCGCGGTCCGCCTTCGGCACCCTGAAGCCCCACTTCGTTATCCCCCTGAATATCTCCATCTGCGGTGCCTCCTGGAATGCGCCCTCCCCCTCGTGGCTGAGCGCCGCCGAGCCCCCGAGTGCCAACATGGGCACACAGCCACTCCACGCCTCCAGCACCCCCGGCACGAGGTTGGAGACGCCGGGAC
>DUKA01000157.1:5791-6734 GCA_013329615.1 Candidatus Bathyarchaeota archaeon | reverse complement strand
GCCGTGGCGGAGATGATGAACAGGTGGCTCGCCGGACTCGCGCCCCCAAAGGTCTTCCGCCCCTCCTCCGAGTTTGCGAGGATGATAGCCGTCTACGCCAAGGAGAGGCTCGCAGCCGCCACCCCCGACACGTTGGATGTCTACGTCACCCACGACACATGGGTCGGCTCCTGCCTCTTCCACTGGTTCGCCATCCCGATGCCATTGGACGGTGTTCGTTTCCTAGACGGTTATCTGATGCAGCCCCTAGACGGGGAGATGGCGGTGTGGTACAGGGGCAAGGCGATGAGGATGGAGTACCCACACTGGTGGGACTAGCCCTTCTTTTAACCCCGTGAACCTATCCACCTACATGGGCACATCGGGAACCGAGCCACTCTTCCGCCTCGTCGACTGCGTCATGGTGTCGGTGCCGAGCGTCGAGGCGGGCATCGCCTTCTACCGCGCCAAGCTCGGGCACAGCCTCATCTGGCGCACCCGCGAATCCGCCGGGCTACAGCTACCAGACAGCGAGACGGAGCTCGTCGTCTACACGGAGAAGCGGGGCGTCGAGGTCGACTTCCTCGTTGGCTCCGTCGAATCCGCCGTCGAGCGGTGGCGTGAATCCGGCGGCGACATCGCCGCGGAGCCGTTCGACATCCCGATAGGGCGCTGCGCCGTGCTCCGCGACCCGTGGGGAAACGAGCTCGTCATACTGGACCGCAGCAAGGGGCTCCTAGCCATGGACGCAGAGGGCAACGTGACCGGGATCGAGAAACCCTAGCCGCGCCTAGTCCTGCTCCCTCTTCTTGAACAGGAGCCACTCCTTTTCACCCGCCTTCCTGAAGCGGACGAGCTCGTAGATGCCCTTCAGCCGCTCGCCGCGGATGATGATCGTGATCTTGTCCTCCGCCCACTGTAGGGCGTCGTATGTGCCCCTGTCCCATATCTTGACGGTGCCCGC
>DUKA01000157.1:0-5659 GCA_013329615.1 Candidatus Bathyarchaeota archaeon | reverse complement strand
GTAGACACTTCCCAACGTCTCTACGCCCTCGCCGGTTGGCTCGGGGCTCTTCGAGAAGTCCCTCTTCGCGTTATAGTCACGTAACAGCGAGTAGGGCTTGACGGGCACGTTAACGAGCCCCCTGCTTATAGTGCCGCCCCAGAAACCCCGCCAAGGCAGAGACTGCCCCTCGCCGCTCAAGCTAAAACCCATGCTTGGATCTCGGAACCCCCGGGTTTAACCCTTTACAACCAATAGCCCAGAAATCGGAGCCCACCCGTTGCCATCGAGTAGATGATTAACGCCGAGAGCACGATGGCGAGGAGGTCCATCCCCGTCTGGTATCTCGGAGGTAACTTGCTAAGCCACCTTCCCCAGATAAACGAAACCACCAATAGCGCAAACAGGGTCACGGTCGCCAGTACGTCGCCGTTGATGTAGCCCGGGGTGCTCGAACTTTATCCCCGCGTTGAAGCTTCACGGTGACGGGTTTAACACTTGTTCCCCCTCATCGGCATAGTGAAAAACGGTTATTGATGAGCCGCGAAGCTAGGCGATGGTGATCTCGGGCTCCAGAACGACCTTGGCCTTGATGGACTGCCAGATGAGGCTGTACTTCTCCGCCAGCTCTAAGGCGCGCCTGATCTTCTCCTCGGTGCAGCCCCTCGCCACAATCTTCGGCTTGAGCGTCATCCTGTCGAATGTCGAGGTCCTGTCTAGGAACTCCTCGACGTGTCCCTCGGCCTCGCAGGTGTAGCTGACGAGGTCTATCTTGAGGCGCTCGACGCTCCAGATGAACATGAGTGCGTAGCACGTGTTTAGGGCGGCGACGAAGGCGTCCTCGGGTGTGAGCACGCCCTCAACGCCCTGTATGGCGGCTGGGGCGGAGAACGGAAGGACAGGGCCATTGCTTAGACGGACCTCCCCGTTGTGACCACCCTTCCACTCAACATCGGTCTTGTAAGTAACCACTATGCTACCTCCTGTATCTCCTCGATCTTCACGACGAGCAGCTCGGCTATTCGGTGCGCCGCCTTCAACCCGTCGCCCTCGAGCGTCCTCCTGCCCTTTGGCGCCTCGACGCCCCACTCCTTAAGCAGCGCCTCTACATCGATGCCAGCGGCGGGCTCCTTGCTGTACTTGGCGATTGCCTTATAGGCGCAGTGTTTGCCGCAGCCATCCACGGCTATAGTCGGGTGCTCCTTGGCGAAGCTGTGCTCCTGCTCTTCCCCGGCGAGGAAGAGGGGAAGGCAGATGGTCACGGTTTCATCCGATCCTTCGAGGGCGAGGCGCGTCGCCACGCGGCTGATTGTTCCTAGTCCGCAGCACTCGCCGCTGCAGGAGACGACGCCTATCTTCGGCTTTATCTTCATGGCTGTGCCTCCCAGAGTTCGTCGACCTTCGCAGTTATCTTCTCGGCGAGTATCTTGGAGAGCTTCTCGCCGTCCGCGTCAAGGAATGTCACGTCCCGTGGCCTGAGGCCGCGGTTCTCCCTGAGTATGTCCATTACGCGGAAGTGGGCCGCGACCTTGCCGCCGCTTCTCTCGACATTGTTCCCCGAGCACTCCATTGTGCATCCATCGACCGCTATGCAGGTGCTCCCTGCGACTCTTCGCCTCGCCTCCTCATCGCCCATGACGAGCAGCGAGAGGCAGAGTGTGTCCGCCTTGCCGGGGCGTAGCTCGTCGCAGACGCGGAAGGTGGCGTCGCGGCTTATCGAGCCGAATGACTTCCCTATCCCGCTGCAGGGTATGACGAGTATCGGTTTCTTCAACGCCTACATCCCCTTGATCTTTCTCAGTTCCTCGGCGACCTTCGCCTTCATCTGCTCGAAGTATTCGTCGGCGGAGAGGAGGCCCTCGGGTTTTGTTGCCGGCTCTATGACTGCGATCCATCCCTCGCCGTATGGGTCGCTGTTGATGACCTCTGGTCTTGATTCGAGGGCGGGGTTCACCTCGCGTATAACGCCTCCGAGGGGGGAGAGTATGTCCCTGACCATCTTCACGGTCTCGTAGCTGCCGAGGAGCCCACCGCTGGTCACCTCTGTGCCCGCTGGGGTGATGTCGGCGAAGACTATGTCGCCGCCCCTCCTCTGGGCGAAGTCCGTGATGCCTACCCTAACCAGCTTGCCCTCGGTGCTTACCCAGACCTCGTCGCGGCTGTACCGCAGCCCATTCTTGGCCCTGAAGACGAACTTGTCCGCCTTCAATTCGAGGTATTCACTCATTTCTTCGCCCTCCGCGGGAAGTAGCCGCATGTGTGCAGCCCGAAGCGTACAAGGCTGAGCATGAGGGGCACCTCGAAGAGCGGGCCTATCACAGTGGCGAGTGCTGCGCCGCTACCGATGCCGTAGAGTGTCGTCGCAACCGCTATGGCGACCTCGAAGTGGCTGCTTGAGCCGATGATGGTGCAGTCGATGGCGGTGGGGTAATCCCACCCCATGTACCAGCCGAGGAGGTAGGTCCAGCCGATCATGACCGCGTAGTGGATGAGGTTGGGCACGGCGATGAAGAGGACGAGCAGCGGGTCGGTGAGTATGATGTTGCCCTGCAGGCTGAAGAGGACGACAAGCGTCACGAGTAGGGCGACGAAGCTGATCTTACCCGCCTTGGCGCGGAATACGTCGTCGAACCACTCCTTACCCTTTGCGGGGATGAGCACCTTGCGGGTGAGGGCTCCGGCGGCGACGGGGAGGAGTATGAAGAAGACGACGCTCATGGCGATGAGGTCCCACGGGACTGGAATGCCGCTTACGCCGAGGTAGAACGCCGCCATCGGGGCGTAGAGGACTATCATCATCACGGCATTGACGGCGGTGTTGATGAGCCCCTGCGCCATGTCCCCCTTGGCGAGCAGCATCCACCACATCACCATCGCCGTGCAAGGCGACAACCCGAGAAGGATTACGCCCGCGATGTAGTCGGGGTGGCCCGCGAGGAAGACGTTGGCGAGCAGCGTCATCAGAGCCGGCGCGATGATCCAGTTGGCGAAGACCGTGAACATTATCGGCCTCGGGTTCTTCGCCGCCTTCTTCACGTCCATGAAGTCGATGCCGAGAATCGTCGGGTACATCATGAAGAAGAGGCAGATGCCGATGGGGATCGATATCTGGGCGAACTTTAGCGAGTCGAGGTACTGCCCGAAGCCGGGCGCGAACCTACCGAGCAGCAGCCCCACGGCGATGCAGAGCCCTATCCAGACAGTGAGATACTTCTCCAATATGCCGAGTTTCTTCTCCGTCATAGTGCCACCTTGATTTATCTAGGGTGAAGCAACGCATCATATTAAGTTATTTGGATTCGTTGATGTGGCATCGTTTAAACGCCGCGCATCGGAATCGATCACCATGGTAACCGTGCTCTTCATCTGTATACACAACGCGGGGCGCAGCCAGATGTCCGAGGCTATATTCAACAGCCTCGCAGCCGGGCGCCACCACGCCATAAGTGCAGGCAGCAAACCCGCCGCACAGGTCAACCCCGTCGCCGTCCAAGCCCTGAAGGAGATCGGCCTCGACATAAGCGACAACAAGCCCAAGAAGCTCACGAAGGAGTCGATACTCCAAGCGGACATCGCCGTGACGATGGGCTGCGGCGAGGATGCGTGCCCTATAGTCCCAAATGAGCTGAGGGAGTGGCAGCTAGAAGATCCCAGCGGCAAACCCATAGAGGAGGTCCGCAAGATCAGGGACGACATCATCATCCGGGTGAAGGCGCTTCTGAACGAGCTGGGTTAGCGTCGAAGACTCGTGCTACTAGGTACGCCAACCGACGAGCGCAGGTACCTGAAGCTGAACAAGAAGGTGGAGAGGGTGCGCTACGAGCTCATGGAGCGGAGGAGAGGGGGAGCTTGAGAGGGCCATACTCGGCAGGATGGAGCCCTAGAGGATGTCGCTGGCGTCGTATACCCTGACACGCAGGAGGCGCTCCTCCTCGGTCAGCTCCCTCGCCCGCTCCACGGCGTTCTTCTCGTCCTCGTCGGACCAGTACCTTCTCTCGCCCAGCTTCTTAGCGGCTTCGAGCTGTCTGAGGTGTATCACCGAGACCAAGAGAACACCGAAGACCACGCGCCGCGGGGCTTTAAAGCGTTAATCGAGTGAAAACATGGATTAGCCTGGCTTCCAAGTGCCTTTGGCGACGGCGGGGACGAATCCGCGGACGGACTCGGGGCTGAACTTGAGGGTCTTGCCTTCCTCCGCCGACTTGTAGGCGTGCATCATGAGGCGCGTGACGAGGAGTCCATCGTGCCATGTCTCCGATGGTGCCTCGCCTTCCACGAATGACTCGATCATGTGCCTGCACTCTGCAGCGTAGCCGTAGGCGGCCGCCTCGTCCGCGACTATCGGCATGAGTCCCTGCTCCGCCGCCTGCTTCTCAACGAAGTCCTCCGACTGTCCCGAGTGGATGTTCCTGCTAAGGAAGACGCTGAGCTCCTGCTGGAGGCTGTTCATGGCGACGTTGTACTCGGGGCCTAGGACCTCCATGCTGAGGCGTAGCCCGGGGCCTGTGTAGCACCAGCTGACCTTCGCTTCGGAGAGCACCTCCTTTCCTTCGTCCTCGTATGTGATGTTGACGGAGGCGTAGTCCTCGGCTGGGGCGACGGAGTAGTCGACGCCGTACTGCTTCTTGAGCTGGCCCATGGCGGGTTCACGCGTCCACTTTAGGCTCCTTATGTCCCCCTGAACGGAGACGGGCTTCAGACTCCCCGGCTTCTCTGGGTCGGTGAGCAGGAAACGCGCCGCCTCTATGCTGTGGCAAGCCATATCGAGCAGTACACCTCCCCCGCTTTTTCGTGCATCCCAGAACCACGGCATGTGGGGTCCTCCGTGTTCCTCCGCGGCGCGAGCCAAGTACGGTCTCCCCGCCTTGCGGGCGCCATAGCGCCATATGGCGTCACGCCCACGAACCACGCTTGGCGAGTAAACTTGATTCTCCAAGTAGCCGTGGAGGAGGTTCGTCTTCTCGACGAGTTTTACCATCTCCTCGGCCTCGTCGGCGGTCCTGCCGAGTGGCTTCTCGCATGCTACGCCGACGAGGTTGCCTTTTCCCTGCCGAGCCTCCTCGGTGACCGCCCTCACGGTCTCGAGGCGCGCGAAGTTGGGGTTCATCACCCAGACGGCGTTGACCGTCCTGTCCGCGAGCATCTTGTGCAGGTCGGTGTAGATGTTTGGGTTTCCTATGCCGAGCCCGTTGCAGTAGGCGGCGAGCTTGCGCGCCCCCTCGGGGTGCGGGTTGTATATCGCGGCCACGTCAGCGCCCCTGACCGATGTCCATCCCTGGGCGGCGAATCGGGCTATGAAGCCCGAGCCGATGAATCCGACTCCCAGCTTATCCATGGGTGAGACTTCCCATGTGGCGCGGATAAGACTAGTCCCTAGGTTTCCCGGACTGCACGCGGAGGAGCCTACCCTCCCTGACCCTACCGAGGTCGATGGCGCGGCCCCCGTAGAAGACCACGTGGCGACCATCAGGCGCGTCCACATCGATTGCCTTCCGCTCAACGAACTCCGAGGCGTCCGCCGGTGACAGGCTGAGCGCCCCTTCCCTTGGGCGGGCGAAGAGCTGGAGCGCCGCGACCGTGGGCACCAACCCCCTGTCTCCACCCCGGGCGATGAGTATGCCTATGGAGTCCGTTCTCATCTTCCGCAGGGGCAGCTCGATGACCGCTGGGGAGACAGCCC
>DUKA01000190.1 GCA_013329615.1 Candidatus Bathyarchaeota archaeon | reverse complement strand
CGACGGGCGCCTCAAGCCCTGCCTTATGCGTGGGGACAACCATGTGCCCCTCGTGCAACTCTTAAGGCGAGGCGCGTCGAAGGAGGAGTTGGTGGACGCCTTCAGGCTGGCGACGGGCAGGAGGGCGCCCTACTGGAGTGAGGACAGGTGAGGTTGAGGGTTCGCTACTTCGCGAGCATACGCGAGTTCACTGGGCTCAGCGAGGAGAGCGTCGAGGTGCCCGAGGGCTCCACGGCGGAGGCGCTGAGGAGGAAGGTTCAGGGTATCCACGCCTCCCTCAAGGGGCAGGAGGGCAACATCTTAGTAGCCGTCAACGGCTCATTCGCCGAGCCGAAGCGCATCCTCAAGCAGGGGGACGAGGTCGCCCTCTTCCCGCCTGTAAGCGGGGGATAATGCCATGATCAGGGTAACACGCGACGACTTCAGCGTCGACGAGGAGCTGAAGCGGATAACGAAGCCCTCCGTGGGGGGGCTCGTCACATTCGTCGGCACCGTCCGCGACTCCTCCGAGGCGGGGCGCGTCACCCGCATGGAGATCGAGGTCTACCCCGAGATGGCTGAGAAGCAACTCGAAGCCATCAGGGGCGCGGCATTGAACAGGTTCGGCGTCGAGGACGTGCTCGTAGTCCACAGGTTCGGCGACCTCAGGGTAGGTGACAACATCGTTCTCGTCGCCGTCTCCGCGGGGCACAGGGAGGCGGCGTTCGACGCCTGCAGATATGTCATAGACGAACTGAAGAAGAGAGTGCCCATATGGAAGAGGGAGCACACGTCCTCGGGGGCGCGGTGGGTGGAGGATGGAAGACCTGACCAAGATTGACCCGTTCGGGATGGTTGACATAGTGGATAAGGAGTCGGTGCCCCGCACCGCGGAGGCGGCGGGGCGTATCATGCTCAAAAGGGAGACTGTAGAGGCGATCAGGGCGGGGAGGGTCAAGAAGGGGGACCCCCTCGCCGTCGCCGAGGTAGCCTGCATACAGGCTGTCAAGAGGACCCCCGAACTCATCCCCATGTGCCACCAGATACCCCTCTCCTCCATAGACGCCTCGTTCACCCTCGGAGCCGACCACGTCGAGGCGAGGTGCAGGGTCAACGCCGTCTACAAGACGGGGGTCGAGATGGAGGCGCTCACGGGGGTCTCCGTAGCCCTGCTCAACATCTGGGACATGGTAAAGTACATGGAGAAGGACGAGGCGGGGCAGTACCCCTCGGCGAGGATCACCGACATCAGGGTAGTCGAGAAGAGGAAGGGAGCGAAGTGAGCGAGCACCCGACACACAAGAAGGCGCCGACGACGTTCGCCCTCATAGTGACGAGCGACACGAGGACGGAGAGGGAGGACGAGACCGGCAGGATAGCCGTCGGCCTTATCGAGGCGGATGGACACAGGGTCGTCAGCCACACGATCATCCCGAACGACGCGGAGAAGATCAAGGCGGAGGTGCAGAGGATGCTGCTCGACGACTCCGTCGCCGTTGTCGTAACGAGCGGGGGCACGGGCATCGGCGCCAAGGACAAGACCGTCGCCGCCGTCGCGCCCCTCTTCGAGAAGGAGATGATCGGCTTCGGCGAACTCTTCCGCCGGATCAGCTACGACGAGATAGGAGGCGCCGCGATGATGAGCCGCGCCACAGCCGGCATAGCACGGGGGAAGCTCATATTCTGCCTACCCGGCTCCCGGAACGCGATGAAGGTGGCGCTCACGAAGATCATCCTGCCAAACGTGGGGCACATGCATTGGGAGCTGAATCGATGAAGCCGTTCGGTAAGCTAATGACGCGCCTCGACGCCGTGCGCCTAATCGAGGGGAACACTAGGCGGATCGCTAGGGTCGAGGATGTGTCCCTCGGCGACGCGGCGGGGAGGGTTCTCGCCGAGGACGTGGTCGCCGGGTTCAACGTGCCCCCCTTCGATAGGAGTTCGATGGATGGCTACGCGGTGCGCGCCGCGGATACAGCGGGTGCGTCCACGAAGCCGGTGACGCTGAGGCTGATAGGTGCACGCCATGCTGGCGAGGTCTTCGAGGGCGTCGTGGGCGAGGGGGAGTGCGTGGAGATCGCCACGGGTGCGCCGGTGCCGAAGGGGGCAGATGCGGTCGTCATGGTCGAGTACACGAAGCTCGTCGGTGGCGTGGTCGAAATAGGTAGGGAGGCGAAGCCCGGCTCGAACGTCGCCCCGGAGGGCGAGGACATCAAGAGGGGGGAAGCCGTCGTCAAGGCGGGTGAGGCGCTGACGCCGGGCAGGCTCGGCGCCGTCGCCGCGCTGGGCTTCTCCACGGTGAAGGCTTACGCGAAGCCGCGCGTCGCCATCTACTCCACGGGCAACGAGGTCACACCTCAGGGCAAGCCGCTCAAGTCGGGGCAGGTCTACGACATAAACAGCTACACNNCTGGTCAGGGACGATTTTGACGCCATCGCCGCCGCCGTCAAGGACGCCTCCACATACGACGTCGCCGTCTTCAGCGGTGGGAGCAGCGTAGGCGTACGCGACCTCTTCGCCGGCGTCGTCGAGGACGTGGGCAAGGTGCACTTCCACGGGCTCAGGGTGAAGCCGGGGAAGCCGACCCTCTTCGGTGAGGTCGGGGGCACGCCGGTCTTCGGGATGCCCGGATACTCGACGAGCTGCCTGAACAACGCCTACGTCTTCTTGGTGCCGGCGTTGAGGAGGGTCGCCGGTCTGCCCCCGGCTGAGGTGAGGACGGTGAAGGCGAGGCTGAGTAGGGCGATAAAGGCGGAGGGGGAAAGGGAGCAGTTCTACTCCGTACGCGTCGAGGGCGGGAAGGCGGTTCCCGTCTTCAAGCAGAGCGGCGACATAACGAGCATGGCTTACGCAAACGGGTACATCATAATCCCAATCGGGACGCAGTTGATGGAAGCCGGCTCAGAGGTCACCGTCTACATCTTCCAGTAAGCGAACCCCTTTTACCGGCAATAGCTGATCTCAAGCTATGGTCAGGAAGGCGCAGGAGTATCAGCTTGGCGAGGACTTCGCCCTCAAGATGGACGCGGAGGACCCCCTCGCGGTTTTCAAGAGCAGGTTCTACCACATCCCCGGCAGCATCTACATGGACGGGAATAGCCTCGGCTTGATGAGCCGGGACGCGGAGGAGACGCTGCTACGCGTGGCGAACGAGTGGAAGACACTCGGCATCGCGGGATGGGGCAAGGGAAAGATACCGTGGATAAACTACGGCGCCGACCTCGGCGACTTGGAGGCGCCCCTCGTCGGTGCAAGCAAGGGGGAGGTAATCGTCACAAACAGCACGACCGTCAACCTCCACAACCTAGTCACGACCTTCTACAAGCCCAAGGGGAGGAGGCGCAAGATACTCGCGGACGAG